>NZ_AFAL01000354.1 GCF_000193225.1 Verminephrobacter aporrectodeae subsp. tuberculatae At4
CGTACGCTCCAGCCCCGGGCACGGGCGATTCCGAGCAATGCGTCCAGCGGCGGCGGCAGGCGGGGCAGCCGCAGCCCCTGGCCGTCGGGGAACTGGAGCGTGAGCGGCAGGCGCAGCAGGGCCTTGTCGATATCCACCCCCACCAGTTGCATCAGGCGCAGGCTCTCCGTGTACGCGCCGATGAGGACGTGCTGGCCGTTGTCCAGCGTCACCGGCGTGCCGTCGGGCAATGCGCCGGGCACGGCGCGCGCGCGCCCGCCCAGGCTGCGCGCGGCTTCAAAGACGGTGACCCGGTGGCCCGCCTGCGCATGCGCGATGGCGGCGGCCATTCCGGCCCAGCCCGCGCCGATGACGGCAACGTTCATGGCCGGACGGCGGCAGCCGGTTGCGCGCCGCGCGCTGCGTGGCCGGGGGGCATCACATCCGGCCCAGGGCCTGCACCTTCCACGCGAGCCAGAACTTGCGCAGCGGCGTGAGGCGGATGCGCTGGTGCAGCACCTGGAAGTTCGCGCGCTCGATCTCGTGCAGCAGCGTGCGGTAGATGCTGGCCATCATCAGGCCGGGCTTTTGCGCGCGGCGGTCGGCGCCGGGCAGCAGGGCCAGGGCCTGCTCGTACAGGCGGTGCGCGCGCTCGGATTGAAAGTGCATGAGCGCGCGAAAGCGCCCCGAGTACTGGCGCGCGAGGAGTTCGTGCGTCTTCACGTCGAACTGCTGCAACTCGCTCAGCGGCAGGTAGACGCGGCCGCGCATCGCGTCCTCGCCCACGTCGCGGATGATGTTCGTGAGCTGGAACGCCAGCCCCAGCTTGTGCGCGTACTGCGTGGTGCACTCCTCGGTCTGGCCGAAGATGCGCGCCGTGACCTCGCCCACGACGCCTGCCACCAGGTGGCAATAGTCCTCCAGGCCGGAAAAGTCCAGGTAGCGGGTCTGCGTCAGATCCATCCGGCAACCGTCGATCACGGCCTGCAACTGGCGCTGCTCGATCCCGTAGTCGGCGGTGTGCGGCATCAGGGCCCGCATTGCCGGGTGGCTGGGCTGGCCGGCGTAGGCCTGCGCCACTTCCGCTTGCCACCAGGCCAGCTTGCTGCGCGCCACGCCCGGGTCGCCGACTTCGTCGACCACATCGTCCACCTCGCGGCAGAACGCATAAAACGCCGTGATGGCCGCGCGGCGCGGCGCCGGCAGGAACAGAAAGGCGTAGTAAAAACTGCTGCCCGAGGCCGCAGCCCTTTGCTGAACGTACTGCTGCGGGGTCATGGAAACGGATTCTCCCATGGCGCAATGCGCTCCAAGCGAGGGCCGGGCGTGCCCATTGGTTTGGTTCGGTATGCGATCGCCACGCCGCACGCACGGGAAAGCACGCCGGAGGCGACAAGCATCCTGACACGCGTTGGCGATGAGGTACATTGGCGACTGGTTCTGCCGCCGCGCATGGCGGGGCAGGACACCAGGCCCTGCCGCTGCGGGCAACAAGATTCATGGGAGACGAGCATGCATTCCGAATCACCCTGGGCCGCGAGCGCTCAGCAGTTCCAGCAGATTCTCGGACAAAGCTGGACGCAGGCGCTGCAAGCGTTCCAAAAGCTGAACCTGGGCACGCAGCTGCCCGCAGCGCCGCCGCTGGCGCTCTCGCAGACCAAGCTGCAGGCGTTGCAGCAGCAGTATCTGCAAGAGGCCCAGGCGCTGTGGGCCCAGGGCCTGCAGGGCGCGCCCGAGGTGCAGGACCGGCGCTTTTGCAGCGCAGACTGGGCCGGCAACCCGGTGGCCGCGTTCGCCGCGGCGGTCTATCTGCTCAACGCGCGCACGCTGATGGGCCTGGCCGAAGCGGTCGAGGCGGACGAAAAGACCCGCTCCCGCATCCGCTTCGGCGTGGAGCAGTGGGTCGCCGCGATGGCGCCCAGCAACTTCCTGGCCTTCAACGCCGAGGCGCAGAAAAAGGCCATGGAGACCCGGGGCGAGAGCCTCGCCAAGGGCATGCAGAACCTGTTGCACGACATCGGCCAGGGCCATGTGTCGATGACCGACGAGAGCCTGTTCGAGGTCGGCCGCAACGTCGCCAGCACCGAGGGCGCCGTGGTCTACGAGAACGCGTTGTTCCAGTTGCTGGAGTACAAGCCGCTGACCGCCAAGGTGTACGAGCGCCCCCTGCTGCTGGTTCCGCCCTGCATCAACAAGTTCTATGTCCTCGATCTGCAACCCGAGAACTCGTTCATCCGCTACGCCGTCGAGCAGGGCCAGCGCAGCTTCGTCGTGAGCTGGCGCAACCCTGACGACAGCCTGGCGCACAAGACCTGGGACGACTATGTGCAAGACGGCGTCATCGCGGCCATCGAGGGGGTGCAGCGCATCACCGGCGCCGATCAGATCAACACGCTGGGCTTTTGCGTCGGGGGCACCATCCTGAGCAACGCGCTGGCGGTGCTCGCGGCACGCGGCCAAGAGCCCGTGGCCAGCGCCACCTTCCTCACCACGTTGATCGATTTCTCGGACAGCGGAATCCTCGACGTCTTCATTGACGAAGCCTCGGTGAAGTTCCGCGAAATGCAGATGGGCAAGGGCGGACTCATGAGGGGGCAGGACCTGGCCTCGACCTTCAGCTTTCTGCGCCCCAACGACCTGGTGTGGAACTACGTGGTGGGCAACTACCTCAAGGGCGAAACCCCGCCGCCATTCGACCTGCTGTACTGGAACAGCGACAGCACCAACCTGCCCGGCCCCTTCTACGTCTGGTACCTGCGCAACTTCTACCTGGAAAACAATCTGGTCAAGCCGGGCCGGCTCAGCGTGTGCGGCCAGAAGATGGACCTGCGCCACCTGACGCTGCCGGTCTACGTCTACGGCTCCCGCGAGGACCATATCGTTCCCGTCCACGCCGCCTACGCATCCACGCAGGTGCTGCCCGGGAAAAAGCGCTTCGTGATGGGCGCATCGGGCCATATCGCCGGCGTGATCAACCCGCCCGCCAAGGGCCGGCGCAGCCACTGGATGCGCGCAGACGGCAAGTTCCCCGCGACCCTCGACGCATGGCTACAGGCGGCCACCGAGCACCCGGGCAGTTGGTGGCCGGACTGGTCCGCCTGGCTCGCGGGCCACGCAGGCAAACAGATTGCGGCCCCCAAGGCATACGGCAAAGGGCCCAAGTACAAGGCCATCGAACCCGCGCCGGGCCGCTACGTCAAGCAAAGGGCCTGACCCGTCCAACGCGCACGGCATGCGCCGCAGGCCCGGCAACGCAGCAACGAACCCGCACCGACACCCACCTGGAAAGAAAGGACCCTCCCATGGAAGACATCGTCATCGTTTCAGCCGCCCGCACCGCAGTGGGCAAGTTTGGCGGTGCGCTCGCCAAGACGCCCGCGAGCGAACTCGGCGCCGTCGTGGTCCGCGAAGCCATGGCGCGCGCGCGCCTGCAGCCCGATCAGGTGGGCGAGGTCATCCTGGGCCAGGTGCTGGCTGCGGGCGTGGGCCAGAACCCGGCGCGCCAGGCCGCGATGAAGGCCGGCGTGGCCCAGGAAACGCCCGCGCTCACCATCAACGCCGTGTGCGGCTCCGGCCTCAAGGCCGTGATGCTCGCCGCCCAGGCCGTGGCCTGGGGCGACAGCGAGATCGTCGTCGCCGGCGGGCAGGAGAACATGAGCCTGGCCCCGCACGTGCTCAACGGCTCGCGCGAGGGCCAGCGCATGGGCGACTGGAAGCTGATCGACTCCATGGTCGTCGATGGCCTGTGGGACGCATACAACCAATACCACATGGGAATCACCGCCGAAAACGTGGCCAAGCAATACGGTATTACGCGCGCGATGCAGGACGCGCTGGCCCTGGAAAGCCAGCACAAGGCGGCCGCAGCGCAGGACGCCGGCCGCTTCGCCGAAGAAATCGTGGGCGTGAGCCTGGCGCAGAAAAAGGGCGATCCCATCGTCTTCAGCGCCGACGAGTACCTGAACCGCAAGACCAGTGCCGAGGCGCTGGCCGGCCTGCGCCCCGCATTCGACAAGGCCGGCAGCGTGACGGCGGGCAACGCCTCGGGAATCAACGACGGCGCCGCCGCCGTGGTGGTGATGCGCGCGAGCAAGGCCGCGGCCCTGGGACTGGAGCCGCTGGCGCGCATCGCCGCGTTTGGCACCAGCGGCCTGGACCCCGCCACCATGGGCATGGGGCCGGTGCCGGCATCGCGCAAGGCCCTGCAGCGCGCCGGCTGGAGCGCCGCCGAGGTGGATCTGTTCGAACTCAACGAAGCCTTCGCCGCGCAGGCCTGCGCCGTGAACCAGGAACTGGCCGTGGACCCCACCCGGGTGAACGTGAACGGCGGCGCAATTGCCATCGGCCACCCCATCGGCGCGTCCGGCTGCCGCATTCTGGTGACGCTGCTGCACGAAATGCGCCGCCGCAACGCCAGGAAGGGCCTGGCCGCGCTGTGCATCGGCGGGGGCATGGGCGTGGCGCTGGCGCTGGAGCGCGGATAAAACGTCGGTCGCTGGCGTGGTGGAAAACCGGGGCACGCCTGCGCGCGCATCCGGTGCAAATCCGTAATCCACTGCATGGTGCGACGGTGATATTGACCCTCCCCGTAGCGCCAACGCGCGCTATGCGGCTCGGGATTTATGCGATAACGCCAAGAACAAGGAAGACTTTCTCTCCATGCGCGCCTGGAAACGTGCTGTTTCTATCACGTGGCGCCCATGCCGCCCTTGGGCAATAAGGTCCATGTCGTCGCGTGCAACAACCGACCAGAAGATATTGTTGCCTTCGCGAATTTCATCGCAGAGCGCCGTTACCGTTACTTTCATGCCGGGAAGGGTTGGCGCCACATGGGTGGTGCTGATGAAAGTCCCCAAACTCCCCTCTCCTTCCTCGAGATGCGGACGCAGGGCCTCGATGCAACACCATTCCAGCAATCCCACCATGAATCCGGTGGCAAAGATTTCTGGCATCTTCCGGTATTCCTCGGACTCTGGATAGAGGTACGGGACGGTCTTGTTCAATGGGACCACATAGGACCATGAAAATACATCTCCTGGCTTCAATGTGTTTCGCATTCTGCTGACTTCCTTGTCTCTTTTCTTGCGGGAAAATATTTTCAATAGGTGGCGCCGCTGAATATCTCCTGCTCCCGACGGGGATCGCGCCATGAAGGCATCCAGACGCTGAGGTCATTATGGGTCAGATGCTGGCTGCGGACGTGCGCCAGGCCGCGGTGGAGGCCGTATGCGACTCCGACCGGCGGACAGCCGGGACCAGTTGGCCAGCCTGCACCCGGCATTTGACAAGGTCGGGGCAGCGTGGCGGCGGGCAACGCCGGGCATCAACGACGGCGCCGCTGTGGCGGTGGTGATGCGCACGAACCGCACGCATCGCCGCGTTTGGCAGCCGTGGTCTGGCACCCGCGGGCATGAAGCCCGTGCGTCGCCATGAAAAAAGCCCGGGCTTCGGTGTTTTCCTTCACGAGGCGCCCGGATTTCTTCGGTAGAGTGTGGGGATGCGAAACACCAACCAAGGAGGAATCCCATGAACCAGAAAGTTGCGTATGTCACGGGCGGCATGGGCGGTATCGGGACCGCCATATGCCAGCGCCTGCACAAGGAGGGCTTCAAGGTCATTGCCGGCTGCGGCCCGACGCGTGACCACGCCAAGTGGCTCGCGGAGCAAAACGCGCAGGGCTTTCGCTTCTACGCGTCAGTGGGCAACGTGAGCGACTGGAACTCCACCTCCGAGGCCTTTGGCAAGACCAAGGCAGAGCATGGCAGCATCGACGTGCTGGTGAACAATGCAGGCATCACCCGGGACCGCATGTTTCTGAAAATGTCGCGCGAGGACTGGGACGCGGTCATCGAGACCAACCTCAACAGCATGTTCAACGTCACCAAGCAGGTGGTGTCGGACATGGTCGACAAGGGCTGGGGCCGGATCATCAACATCAGTTCGGTGAACGGTGAGAAAGGCCAAGTGGGCCAGACCAACTACTCGGCGGCCAAGGCCGGAATGCACGGTTTCTCAATGGCCCTGGCGCGGGAACTCGCGACCAAGGGCGTGACGGTGAACACCGTGAGCCCCGGCTACATCGGCACCGACATGGTCAAGGCGATCCGCCCCGACGTGCTCGACAAGATCGTTGCCACCGTTCCCATCAAGCGCCTGGGGGAGCCGAGCGAAATTGCCTCGATCATCGCCTGGCTGGCGTCGGAGGAGGGAGGCTATGCAACGGGGGCCGATTTCTCGGTTAACGGTGGTTTGCACATGGGTTGAATAAAAAAATCCCCGCTCGGCGGGGGATTTTTTTAGATTTCAGAAGGGGACTGGTGCGCGCTTGCGGTCGCGTTCGTCCTCGGGCCAGGCGGACATCATGGGGTGGATATGCATGTTGGAAAACTCCTGTGATGTATCCGCAACGCGGCCGATGCAGGCTGCGTTGACAGGGCTGCGAAAGAATTCCAGGGGCCTCCTGGATGTTCTGGCTCTCAGCGCCGGTCGGCAGACCCGTCCAAGTATTGCAGAAAGCTCTGCTCGGCCGGGCTCAGAGTGACCTGTTCGTGACGCACCAGGTACACCGGCAGCACCACGGGGTCCAGCGGCAGTTCCGTCAGGCGCGCGCATTCCCTGGCGTACCGGCGCGGCAGTGCGCCGATGCCTGCGCCGGCGCGCACCAATGCCGCCAGCGCCTCGCAATCCGGCGCTTCGGCCACCGTGGCGCCCTCCAGGCCGGCGCGGATCCGGTGCATCGACAGCGCCGCGAGCGGGGTGCCGGTCTGCTCGCCTTCGTAGCCGATGACCGGCGCGTTGCATATGTCGAGGGAGGCGGCGCGCTCGTCCGGTGCAGCGGCTCCGGCGTAATGGCCCATTTCCTGGTCGAACAGCTTGCGCCGCGTGAATACGGGCCGCACGTCGTGCGCCGACACCACCCCCAGCGTGGCGTTCTTTTGCGCCAACTGGCCGAGGATGTCCGCGCAAATGCCGCGCCTGACGCGAAAGCGCACCAAGGGAAACTGCTGGCGGTACGCGGCGATCAAGCCAGGCAGTTCCTGCCAGTGGACGTGGCCGCTGAGATGCAGCGTGACGATGCCCTGCACGACCGCGTGGGCGGCGTCCAGGGCGTTCGGCAGGGCGGTGATGACGCCGTAGATTTCAGCGCAGTGCCGGTACAGGACTTCGCCGGCGGCGGTGGGCTGGAAGGCGGTGGCGCCCCCGCGCTCGATCAGGCGGCGTTCGAGGCGTTCTTCGAGGCGGCGCAGCGCCGCGCTGACCGAGGGCTGCGTGACCGACAGGCGATGCGCGGCGAGCGTGATGCTGCGCTCCTGCACGATGACCATGAAGGTGCGCAGCAGATTCCAATCGAGCTGGTTGGCGAATTTATCCAGTAGCGCAATCATGCCCGGCGACTCGTACAGCGGTGGGCGCTTGGGTCCGGATGCGCCGCCATCAGGCCGGCGCGTAAAGATGGCAGCGCACGCCGTGGGCGGGGCCACTGGCGTATAGCGCCGGTTGCGCCGCGTCGCACACACCGGCGCTGGCCTTGCCGCACCGTGAGACGAAGGCGCAGCCACGCGGCAGGTCAATGGACGAGGGGATATCGCCCTGCAGCGCGATCCGGCGCGGCGGCTGGCGGCCTTCCGGCACGGGGATGGCGTCGATCAGTGCTTCGGCGTAGGGGTGACGGGGGTTGACGAAAACCTCCTCCGTCGGGCCCTGCTCGACGATGCGGCCAAGATACATGACGGCCACGCGCGGGCACAGGGCCCGGATCACCGCCAAATTGTGCGAGATGAACAGATAAGACAGTTGAAAGCGTGACTGCAAGTCCTTCAGGAACGCCAGGATCTGCGCCTGCACCGAGACGTCGAGCGCGGAGGTGGGTTCGTCCAGCACGAGCAGCCTGGGCCTGAGCGCAATCGCGCGCGCGATGCACACGCGCTGCTTCTGCCCGCCGGAAAGCTCGTGCGGATAGCGGCCGAGAAACTGCGCGGGCAGGCCCACCATTTCCATGAGTTCCGCAGCCTGGGCGCGCAAGCGCGCGCCGCGCAGGTCGGTGTGCAGGATCAGGGGTTCGGACACGCTGCGCAGGATGCTCATGCGCGGGTTCAGCGCCGAGTGCGGGTCCTGGAAGATGAACTGCACCGAGCGCCTGAGCGCGCGCAGTTCGCGCGCGTCCAGCCGGGTGACGTCGCGGCCGTCGAAATGCACGCTGCCGCGCGTGGGGTCCAGCGCCCGGGCGCACAGCCGGCCCAAGGTGGATTTTCCGCAGCCGGATTCGCCGACCAGCCCGAGCGCCTGGCCGGGTTCGATGGCCAAGTCCACGCCGCTGACGGCGTGCAGTTTGCGGCCATCGTGCAGGCGGAATTCGCGGGATACCGAGCGCAGTTCCAGCAGCGGGGCTGCGGCGGGGCGGGTGGCGCCGGCTTGTGCGCTCATGCCAGGTTCCTGGCAGCCATGTCGGCGGCATGCGTTTCGTCCAGCAGCAGGCAGGCGGCGCTGTGCTGCGGCGCGAACGCCACGGTGGCTGGCCGTTGCTGCGCGCAGGCGGGCAGCGCTTGCGGGCAGCGCGCCTGATAGCGGCAGCCCGCAGGGGGATGCAGCAGATTCGGCACGGTGCCGGGGATGCCGGCGAGCATCTGCGCCGGCTTGCGCGGATGCGGCACCGACGCGAGCAGGCCGCGCGTATAGGGATGGCGGGGATGCTCGAACAGAGCCTCCACGGGCGCGGTCTCGACGACCGTTCCCGCGTACATGACGGCCACGCGGTCGCAGACGCGGGAAATCACGCCCAGGTCGTGGGAGATGAGCAAAATGCTCAGGCCCAGGTCGCGCCGCAACCCGTCGAGCAAATCCAGGATCTGCGCCTGGATGGTGACGTCCAGCGCGGTCGTGGGCTCATCGGCGATCAGCAGCGACGGGGCGCCGGACAAGGCCATCGCGATCAGCACCCGCTGGCGCTGGCCGCCGGAGAGTTGGTGCGGATAGCAGCCCAATTGGGTGTCCGGGCTGGGCATGTGCACGCGCGCCAGCATGTGCGCGGCGTGGCTGCGCCGCTGGCGGGCCGAACGGCGTTGCCCGCGGGGCCCGCTGGCGTCATGCGCCGCGATCACTGCCGACATCTGGTCGCCGATCGTGAACAACGGGTTCAGGCAACTCATCGGATCCTGGAAGATCATGGCGATCTCCACGCCGCGGATCCGGCGCATGGCGGCGGCCCCGATGCCCAGCAGGCTTTGCCCGCGGTAGCGCAGGTCGCCGCCCGCAATGCGCGCGGACGGGCTGGAGACCAGGCCCAGCACGCTCTTGGCGGTGACGGACTTTCCGCAACCCGTTTCGCCCACGATGCCCAGGCTCTCGCCCGCGGCGATGCTCAGCGTGACGCCGTCCAGCGCCTGGTAGCAGCCGTCGAAGGTGTCGAAGTGCAGGCGGAAATCGTCGAATTCGAGCAGGGGAGCGGCCATCGCGTCAGCTCCGTTGCTTGGGGTCGAGCACGTCGCGCAGCCCGTCGCCAATGAGGTTGAACCCCAGCACCGTGAGATAGATGGCCAGGCCGGGAAAGACCGAATACCACCACCACTGCGGCAGGTAATTGCGCCCCACGGAAATCATGGCGCCCCATTCCGGTGCTGGCGGCTGCGCGCCCAGCCCCAGAAAACCCAGGCTGGCGGCGCTGAGGATGGCCATGCCCATGTCCATCGAGGCCTTGATGACGATGGGCGAGACGCAGTTCGGCAGGATGTGCACGAACACGATGCGCCAGGGGCCCGCGCCCATCATGCGCGCCGCATCGACGTAGACCTCGCTCCTGAGCGACAGCGTCTTCGCCTGTACCAACCGCACGTAGCCCGGCCACCAGACCAGCGACAGCGCGAGCATGGCGTTGCGGATGCCCGGCCCCAGAGCGCCCACGATGGCGATGGCCAGCACCAGGCCGGGTACCGACAGGAAGATGTCCGTCACGCGCATGATGCATTCCTGCACCCGGCCGCCGAAGTAGCCCGCGATGACGCCCAACGGCACGCCAATGAACGCCGCGATACAGGTGATGGTGAGTCCGATCTGCAACGAGGTGCGGGCGCCGAGGAGCACGCGCGACAAGACATCGTTGCCCATCTCATCGGTGCCGAACCAGTGTGCGGAGCTGGGTGGCCGCAATTTCTGCGCCAGTTTCACCGAGCCGCTGGCGTCTTCCGGATACGGCGCCAGCCAGGGCGCGAACAGCGCCACCAGCAGGAAGCCGAGCACGAGGAGCAGCCCCAGCATGGCAGACTGGTTGCGGGCGAAGGTGGCCGCGTACAGGCGCAGTTGCCGCGCCAGACCATGCTGCGCGCGCACGGTGGGGGGAGCGAGGGCCGTGGTGGACATGGCGCTCAACCCGGATGGCGGACCCGCGGGTCCAGCATGCCGTAGACAACGTCGATGACGAAGTTGGTCAGCATGAAGCTTGCGCCCAACACCAGGGTGACCCCCATGATGGGCTGGAAGTCGGAGTTCATGGTGGCCTGCACGGCATACAGCCCGATGCCCGGCCAGTCGAACACCGATTCGACCAGCACGGTGCCGCCCAGCATCCAGCCAAAGCGCAGGCCGATCATGGCCAGGGTGGGCAGCATGGCGTTGCGCAGCGCGTATTTCGCGATGACCCGCCACGCGGCGACGCCATGCGCGCGCGCCGCCACGATGTAGTCTTGGCACAGCACTTCGAGCATTTCGGCGCGGTTCACCCGGACGATGGACGCCAGCGCCGGAAAGGCCAGCGCGAGCGCCGGCAGGAGCATGTAGCGGAGCGCGGAGGCAAAGGTCTCCCCATCGCCGGACAGCAGGCTGTCGATGGTGTGAAAGCCCGTGATGCTCTCCGGCGGGGTGCTCAGCATGTCCAGCCGACCGCCCAGCGGCAGCCATTCCATGTGCTGCGCGAACAGATACTTCAGCAGCAGGCCCAGCGAGAACATCGGGAACGCCACGCCGGACGTGGACACCAGACGGATCAGGTGGTCAGGCCAGCGGTTCTGCGTGGCCGCCGCCACGGTGCCCAGGGTCAGGCCCCCCACGATGGCCATCAGAATGGCAAAGCACACCAGCTCCAGCGTGGCCGGAAAGTAGCGCAGCAGGTCCTGGAACACCGGCCGGGTGGTGGTGATGGAGCGCCCCAGGTCGCCCCGCAGGACGCCGCCCAGGTAGTTGCCGAACTGCGCCAGCACCGGCTGGTCCATGCCGTATTCCGCGCGGATCGTCTGCACCATCGCTTCGGTGGCGTTGGGCCCCGCGGCCAAACGCGCCGGATCCCCCGGTGCGACGTGCGAGATGGTGAACGTGATGCCCAGCAGACCGGCCAGCATCAGCAGCATGAATGCCGAGCGTTTGGCGATAAAGCGCAGCATGGGGCCGGCGCCTCCTAACGCCCGATGAACAACGGATACAGATCGAACTCGCCGGCCATGCGGATCGGCGAATCGAGCAGGCCCTGCACGTAGTCGCGCGATGCGGTGAAGCGGTCGCGGAGCATGCCGAAGACCTCGGGCTGGTGCGCCACGATGCGGCGCTGGATCTCTTCATACAGGGGCTGGCGCTCGGGCCAGGAAGACAGCGTGCGGGCGCGGTCGATCAGCGCGAACAGCTTCGGATCGTTCAGGAAGTGGGTGCCGTAGTACTGGCCCCAGGAGCCCTTGTGATACTGGTAGGCAATGGACTCCGGGTCGATCGACATGGCGGACGTGAACGCGGCAAAGATGTCCGGCGAGGTCTCCACCCTGGAGCCACGCGCCACCATGTTCGGCCAAGTCAGCGGCACCATGCGGATGGAGATGCCCAGCGGCTTCAGGTTGTCGATCAGCAAGAGGCCCATCTGGCGCTCCTCTTCCAGCCCCTGCACGTAGACGTATTCCAGTTCGATTCCGCCTTGCGGCCATTGCGACTTGGCCAGGTGGGCGCGGGCCTTTTTCATGTCGCGGCGCGGCATGTCGGGCACGGCGATATGGCCCAGGACCGACGGCGGGAACGGACTATCCATCAGGCGCGCCTTGCCGTTGTAGATTTTCAGCAGCGACTCATAGTCGAACGCATAGGCCAGCGCGCGGCGCAAGTTCAGGTCCGCCGTGTACTTGCCCTGCGTATTGAACTTCAGGCCGAAGCCGCCCATGCCCGGCTTGCGCTCGATCTTCACGCCCTTGACGCTGCCCAGCTGGTCCAGATCTTCGGGCGACAGGCTGCTCGCGATGTCGATTTCGCCGCGCACCAAGGCGGCGCGGCGGCTGGAGTTTTCGGTCATCACGCGGTAGATGATTCCGCCCAGACGGGCCCGCTCCGCCTGCGGCCAACCCTTCCAGTATTCGTTCCAGGGTTCCAGTTCGTAGAGCGCATTCGGCTCCACGCGCTTCACGCGGAACGGGCCGGAGCCGGCGCTGTGCTCGGTCAGCCACTGCTGGCCGGAGTCGCCGTTGACTTCATGCGCCATGGCTTCCTTGACGTTCACGACGTACCACCACGGCACCAGGCCCAGGAACGCCGCGTAGGGCCGGGTCAGCTTGAATCGGATGGTATGCGCGTCGACCACCGTCATGTTGTCGGGCGTGAGGAAGTCCGCGTACATCCACGCCGGCCCCTTGTTCAGCTTCAGCGTGCGCTCGAAGGATGCCTTCACCGCCGCCGCGTCCACCGGATCGCCATTCTGGAAGCGCGCGCGCGGGTCCAACCGGAAAGTCCATTCGGACGCGTCGCCGCTGACCGACCACGACGTGGCCAGCCAGGGCTTCAGTTCGGGCGGGTCGCCTTCGTACTTGAGCAGCGCATCGTACGTGGCCTGCTGAATGGTGCGGATGGACAGATCGTATTTTTGCGCCGGGTCCATGACCGAGACGGCCTGCTGGCCGCCAATGACCAGGATGCGCTTGCCGTTGGCCGTCTCGAAAGCATGCGGGGCCGCTGATGCACAGGCAATGCTCAGGGCCAACAGGAAGGTGCTCAGGCGTTGCCGCATTGGTAACTCTCCTTGGATGTCGCTTGCCGGCACGATGCCGAAAGCCGTGCTTGATGTTTGCAGATGCACCAGACATCGGCAAATAAATACGAAGAATGCGGCACATAGACGCAGCACATAGGAAGCGCACATCCGCCCCTGCGGGGATGCGCGCCAGCGCATGATTTGGGTCTATGCGGGGCATGCGCATATTCAATTTGCCCGGCTCGTCGGGGTCGAAGTAAGGTTCGGCACCCCGGTTCACCCATACCCTCATCAAACCATGCTGTCCGCAGTCGCAAGCACCCACACCGGAACGCGCGCCGTATCCGCCGAAGATCTGGAGTCCCTGGCCGTGGGCGCCTGGATACTGGGCACCGGCGGTGGGGGGGACCCCTACCAGAAACTGCTGAACATGCGCCAGCTCTACCAGAAGGGCTATCGCGCGCTGCTGCTCGACCCCATGTACCTGAACGACGACGACCGCGTGGCCGTGGTGTCCAGCATGGGCGCGCCGCTGGTCGGGCAGGAGCGCTTGGCCGACCCGCATTTCGCGCTCAAGCCGGTGCGCATGATGGAGGAATACTGCGGCGCGCGTTTTCGCGCCGTCATGGCGCTGGAGATCGGCGGCGGCAACGGCCTGCAGCCCTTCATGGTGGCTGCGCTGATGGGGCTGCCGGTGGTGGACGCCGACAGCATGGGGCGCGCCTACCCGGAGGCGCAGATGACCAGCTTCGCGGCCAACGACCTGCCGATGTATCCACTGGCCGTGGCCGACATCCGCGACAACGAAGTCATCGTCACGCGCGCGGCGTCGGCCACTTGGGTAGAGCGCCTGAGCCGCAAGGTGGTGGTCGAAATGGGCTCCACGGCGGCGACCTGCAAGACGCCGCGCAGCGGCAGCGAGGTCAAGGACTACGGCATCCTCTACACCGTCACCAAGGCGATCCGGCTGGGCGCGGCCGTGCTGCACGCGCGCCGCCAGCATGGCGACGTCATCGGCGCGGTGCTCGAGGAAACCGCCGGCAGGCTCCTGTTCAGCGGCAAGGTGGTGGACGTGGAACGCCGCACCACCGCCGGTTTCCTGCGCGGCCACGCCATGCTGGAGGGCCTTGGCGATGACCGCGGGTCGCGCTACACGCTGCATTTCCAGAACGAGTTTTCCGTGGGCGAACGCGACGGGCTGCCGCACGTGATGACCCCCGACCTGATCTGCGTGCTCGACTCCATCAGCGGCGACGGCATCGGCACGGACGTGCTGCGCTTCGGCCAGCGCGTCAGCGTGCTCGCGCTGCCCGCGCCGCCTGTCTTCACCACCCCGCGCGGCCTGGAATTGGTGGGCCCCCGCGCCTTCGGCTTCGGCTTCGACTACCGCAGCGTCTTCGCGTAGGGCAGCCCATATGAAACACATCGGCATCGACGTAGGCGGCACGAACACGGACGCCGTATTCGTGCAGGACGACCAAGTCCTGGGCGCCGTCAAGTCGCCCACCACCGGGGACGTCACCCGCGGCGTGTGCCGCGCGCTGGCGGCGCTGATCCAGGCCTGCCCCGCGGCGGCGGCGCCCGAGGCCGTCATGATCGGCACGACCCACTTCACGAATGCCGTCGTGCAGCGCTGCGACCTCGCACCGGCGGCCGCGCTGCGTGTCTGCCTGCCGGCTGCGGCGTCGCTGCTGCCGTTCTGCGACTGGCCGCAGGACCTGGCGCGCAAGGTCAATGGCGGGACCTATCTGGTGCAAGGCGGCCACGAGTTCGACGGCCGCGAAATCATGCCCCTGGACGAGCGCGCCGTGCGCGACGCGGCGCGCGCCATCCGCGCGTCCGGCGTGTCTTCCGTGGCCATCAGCGGCGTGTTTTCCCCGCTGATCGGCACAGCCGAACTGCGCGCCGGCGAAATCCTGCGACAAGAGCATCCCGATTGCCGCATCACGTACTCGCACCAGTTGGGCCGCATCGGCCTGCTCGGGCGCGAGAACGTGGCGCTGCTCAACGCCACCCTGATCGACTTGGCGCACAAGACCACCGACGCCTTCGTGCAGGCGCTGGCCGACAGCGGCATCCGCGCGCCCCTGTTCCTGACGCAGAACGACGGCACCGTCACGCGGGCCGAGAACGCGCGCGACTTTCCCGTGCATTCTTTCGCCTCGGGTCCCACCAACTCCATGCGGGGCGCGGTGTTCCTGGCCGCCATCGACGACGCGGTCGTGTGCGACGTGGGCGGCACCACGGCGGACGTCGGCTGCGTGCAAAACGGCTTTCCGCGCCAAGCGAACAATATGGTCGAGGTGGGCGGCGTGCGCACGGCGTTCCGCATGCCGGACCTGCTGTCCATCGGCGTCGGCGGAGGCACCCTGGTCGACCCGCACAGTTTGCAGCTGGGCCCCGTCAGCGTGGGGCATCGCCTGCTGGAAGAGGCGCTGGTGTTTGGCGGCGCACGGCTGACCTGCACCGACATCGCAGTCGCCGCAGGCTTGGCGGACATCGGCGACCGCGCCCGTGTGGCGCACCTGGACCCCGCGATGGTGCGCGGCGCCCTGGCGCGCATCCACCAGGCCATTGCCGAAACCTGCGACCGGATGAAGAGCAGCGCACGCAGCGTGCCGCTCATCGCCGTGGGCGGCGGCTCCGTGCTGATTCCCGACCAGGTCGCGGGCTTTTCCGAGGTGGTCCGTGTCGCCAACCACGCCGTGGCCAACGCCGTGGGCGCGGCAATTGCGCAGGTGTCTGGCGAAGTCGATCAAATCTTCCTCGACCTGGGACGCGACGAACTGCTGGAGCGCGCACGCGCGATCGCCGTGGAACGCGCAGTGGCCGCCGGCGCGCAGGCCAGCAGCATCACCGTCATCGAGCAGGAAGATATCCCCCTGGCCTACCTGCCCGGCAACGCCGTCAGGGCGCGGGTGCGCGTGGTCGGCGAGATCGCCCGCCGTGACGGCCAACCCTGAGCGGAGTCGGTTGCGGGTTCCCGAACGGGTCTTCCAGGCTGGGCTCACCGGCGCCACGGGGATGCCCAACGGGCGGCATGGCGCGATCCAGGCAGCCGTCGATTCATGGTTCTTGCTGCGCGCCGGTTGAACAGGCGTAGCGCGGGTCGTTGGCCAAATCGGGGCGCTTGGCGATTGCAAGAAAATTGCGCAATTTATTGCAGTATCTGTTACAGTGCCCGCTCATCACATACAGATTGGAACAATCGCAGGGATGCATATCCACCATGGCAGAGAAAAATACAGAGACAAGCCCCCCCGTGGCCACGACAGCCACGCCGGACGCAACCCCG
>NZ_AFAL01000353.1 GCF_000193225.1 Verminephrobacter aporrectodeae subsp. tuberculatae At4
CCCTAGTACCGACGCCTAGGAGTTATGAAACATAATGGCGCCCCAATTTTTCATCCGCATCCTGCCGCGTGAACTTCCACTCAATGGTTCGCCGCTGAGCGTTTCTAGCCTGCTGCCACGCATCGACTTCGTCTCGCAGAAATTCTCGACTGCCCATCCGTCGGTCCAAGCACTGACGACTCAGGACGCTGATTTCAACCTCGGCCATGTTCAGCCAACTGGCGTGTTTGGGGGTGTAGTGAAAGTCCACTCGGCGCAAGAGCTTGTCTGCCGCTGTCTTGCCCAGCACGTCCTCGAAGGACTTTCTGAAGTGTGTGTTCAGATTGTCCAAAACCAGATGAACCCGGCGCGCATTGGCGTAGTTGTTCGTCAGCAACTCTTGGACGAACCCTACGAAATCCACCTTGCACCGGCGTTCAGTCACCGAGACTACGCGCCTACCTGCCTTCGGTTCGACGGCCACAAACAGATTGCTCGTGCCCTTACGCACATATTCGTAGTCCACCTTGGCAGGACTGCCCCGATCCATCGGCAGCGGTGCACGACTGTGCTCGACGAGTTGAAGACTCTTCTCGTCGATGCAGATCACTGGCTCAGTTGCCCGCAGCGGCTTGGCGTACAGCCTAAGCACGTTGTACATGCGCCGCCGGTACTCTTGCGTCAGCAGGCCGATGCACCACATCACCCTGCGCCAGGGTCTCAAGTAGTTTTTTTAGTATGCGTCGCACCGTATCCCGACCCATGCAACTGAGGCCAGGCTCTTGGCGTATAGCGTGTTCGAGCTCCATCAGCGTCCAGCGGTTGCGCCCCGAAGGAGGTGCCGAACAAGCCAGCGCCACCACCCGCGCTTCGTCGTCCGTGTCGTACTTGCAAGGCCCACCTGAGCGCTTCAAATCGAACAGCGCCAACTTTAGTCCACCTTCCAGATACGCCAAGCGTGTGCGCCACACAGTGGTCCTCCCTATCCCCAGCACGGCCATGATCTGGGACTCCGGAACGTTCTGATCTAAGCACCACAGCACATGCGCACGGTTGACCTCTCGCGAATGATGCAGTCCCTTGCTGCGCATCTTGCCCACCGTTTTGCGGTCTTTGTTGGTCAAGTGCAGTTCGGTCTGGCGCATAGCAACACCCCTGGTCATAAATTAGTGATGGCAAGATTTTACTCATGTTCCATGAATCCTAGGCGTCGGTACTAGCGTAGTAGATCGTGTAGAGACCGAAGCGGTCGCGAGCGAGTAAGAGCTGCTTGCGGCCCGAGTCCCAGACCACCGCCGCGAAATGTCCTTCGAGCCGCTCGAAGGCCGAGGGTCCGAACAGTTCGTACAGCCGCTGCACGAGCTGCGCAAGCGGTACTTCGCTTTCATCGCGAATCCCGATCTTCCTTCGGAGCTGCCTCTCGTTGGCCAGGAAGCCGTGGAACATCACGGGGCCACTGTGCCCGGCGCCTGTGCATCCGTCGAGCTCCTGGAAGAACGCTACCGTTGACTCCGGAGACCATTGGCGCAGAGGCCCGCCTATCCGCGCCTCCGCTGAGTACAACTGCGCCGCGGCCACTCCCTCGGCGTCGTGAGTTGCGCCACTGAATCGAGTCATCATTTCTCCATGAGGTGGTTGGGGTGTCCAGCAGCCGACAGCAGGCCATCGAGAAGGATGCGTTCAGCCGTTGCGTCACCGTCTCGGTCGCCAATCGATACGTACTCGCCGGCGAGGGACTTCCCTGCTACGGCTTCAAATAGCCACCGGGGGACCACATGCGCATGGGATTCACGGGCCGCCTGTTGCTGGCTGGCGTGCCATCGGTGCACGAGGAGCGAGCGTCGTGCCAACCATCGCCCGAGCCTTGCCGCGGCGCGGCGCTCGCTGCAAAGCGGCATGTGAATCAGCAGGCTCTCGGCGCGCCGCAGCGCATCGATGCGGTTCGAAGGATCGGCGACCCGGGAGGCTTGGCGCAGCTGCGCAAACAGGTCCAATCCATCCACCCACATCTCGTTCCTCGAGACGACGCACAGCGTCACCAGAATCGCGGTCACATCCCTGAGCTCCGGTTGCAGCGACCCATCGTCAGAAGCCGCCTGGCGTTGAAGCGTCCGGATGGCATGCGCAATCCAGAACCCCAGCACAGAGTGATTGCGGCACGATCGCGTCGTGCATACCTCAGCCGGCTTCAATCCACGTGTCCTTCATTCCGGCGCCCCGCGAGATGTTGGTCATGAGCCCGCCGTCAGCCGCGACGCGGGTTACTGCCGCACGAGGCACGATCGCGCGGTCGCCGTCCAGGAGCACAAACGCCCTCAGGTCTGCATGTCGCGGCTGAATGCTTTCGCCGTCGAACCAGCGAACCAGGCTCATGCACTGGACGGTCTGTGCAACGAACCCCTCTGGTTGTTTGGCGATCTCCCCGGCACGAGCAGCCAGCTGTTCGGGACTGGCGTGCGGACCGATCAGCACACCCTTGCCCCCGTTGCCATTCCTGGGCTTGGTCACAATCGTGGCGAGATTGGAGAGAACGAACTCTCGGGCGAGCGCCTCGCCTGTCCACCAGGTCGGCACGTTCGCGAGAATGGGCTCTGCTCCCAGGTAGAAGCGGATCATCGTCGGCACGTGCGCGTATAGCGCCTTGTCATTGGCGATTCCGCTGCCCAGCGGGTTCACCAGGCGGCAGTTACCCGCTCGCAGCGCCCTGACCAGCCCCGGGATCCCGACGGGAGCGGTCGTGCCGAAGTGATCGGGATCGATCGCGTTCTCCTGGCTTCGGCGATAGACCACGTCGACGCGACGAGGTCCGCTCGGTGTCCTCAGGTAGAGCACGTCGGCGCGAACGAACAAGTCATCCGGGCACACCATTGGTATTCCCGTTTGATGCGAGAACACAGTGTGTTCGTAGAAGCTCCCGCCGTCCTGCGACGACGTCGTCAGCATGACCACCAGCGGATCGGCGCGCCAGGAGTCAGCAGCGGACACTAGGCAACGGCGCAGCAGTTCGCCAAGCGGCTCAACGGGATGGAATGTCGACGCCAGCGTCTGCGTCAGCACACCGGCGGTCATGGAAAGCCACCGCGTGATGGCAACGAAGCTCAAGAGACCTGGAGAGCGGACGTTGTCCTCGATGACAGCCATCACATCGTGACCAACCCGGGCTACATCCATCCCCCAAATGCGAGCTTCAGGCGGTTGCCCTCCGTTGCATTCGACAGCCAACGGGAAGAAATGCGGGTTCGCTTCAACCTCTTCGCGGCTCATGATCCCGGAGGCGTAGATGGTGCCGTCGGTATAGATGTCGTGCAAAAAGCGATTCAGCGCGACGGCTCGCTGATGCAGGCCGCGCTCCAGCAGCGACCAAGCCGCAGCATCGATGACCCGGGGAATGCCGTCGAACCGGATCGGGACACCGAACTCGGGGGGGCCTTGTCGTTCCAAGCGCGTCAACGCATGGCGGGAGATCAAGTCCCGGCACCTTGCATCCCACTCCCGCGCGCTGGACAACGCAATGGCTCGGGGATCGAAGACCGAGATTCCCGGCTCGTCGAATGCGCAGGGGTCGTAGGTGTGCATGCGGGTCAGGCTTCGGCGACGCGGGCACTGCAACGTGCCAGGGCATCGAGCTCAATGGTCCGCAGATGGAACGTGGTGGCGTCGGGGGCGATCCGCACGATTCCAAACCAGGGAGGATCGCAGCGAACGTCGTCGTCCAGACAAGGCGACTGCCGTTGCTTCGTGTGCTGATGTGCACAACTCCAAAGACCGCAGATCGGAATGCCGAGCCACTGCCCGGCAATGGATCTGTGGACATGTCCGAAGGCCAGCAGTTTGATTCTGTGCGCGTTTTCGTGAAGCAGGAACTCCAACTCGGGAGAGTCGAGTGCGGTTGGATCCAGCCGCGGAAAGCCGAGCGCCAGAGGAGGATGATGCAGCATCAGCAAGAGTGGCTCCTGTGAAGCATCCAAGGTCGCGCGCAGCCACGCGAGGCGTCGCTCGCAGAACGCCGCTGCCGACCTCCCTTCCTGCACGGTATCAAGGAAGACCAGGCGCGCATACGGTCGCACCTCCGCCCACATGATGAACCCGGGCACCTCGGTTCGCGTGCCGTCGAACACGGCAAGCATGTTGCCGCGGATGTCATGGTTCCCGGGGATCAACCGGTAAGGAATGGCGCACCCCGCCAAGGTCTCCTCCAGGTATCGGTACTCGTCGACACGTCCGCCATGGGCGAGATCCCCGAGGATGATGCACATCTCGGCATCCGCGTGGTACTCGTTGATGTGCGCGATCACGGCCTGCAGACGTGCACCGGGTGATTTGCCGTGTAGCACCTGGTCAGGGCAGACCAGGTGCGGATCGGCGATCAATATCAACTTCGCGTCCAGCGTGGCCGAGTTCACGTTGCGGCCTCCACGGGCTTGTCGGCGAGCCGTACGCGGGCCAACGACATGTACGCGATCGCGGCGACGGCGGCCACTGCACACAGCACCGGCGGCAACACCTCGTGTGAAGCTCCGAGCA
This sequence comes from Verminephrobacter aporrectodeae subsp. tuberculatae At4, assembly GCF_000193225.1. Taxonomy (GTDB): domain Bacteria; phylum Pseudomonadota; class Gammaproteobacteria; order Burkholderiales; family Burkholderiaceae_C; genus Acidovorax; species Acidovorax aporrectodeae. Next base: position 4,504 of record NZ_AFAL01000353.1, read on the forward strand.
TCGAGACAAACGCCAGGACGGACGGCGCTGCCGCTCTCACGATCGAGATGGGTAGCGCCATGGCGCCTTGGACCGTGGCGTAGCCGTCGGTGCCGAGGAATTCGGCGGTGGCCAAAGCTCCAACGATGAGGCTCAAGCTGCCGGTGGCACCCCAAAGCGCCATGAAGAGAACCAGCAACGCCACGTTGTCGTTTGCGCAGAGCCACAGGGCGATCGTCGCGCCCAACTGGGTCAGTCCGGAGACGATACCCAAAGCGCGGATGCTGTAGCGTTTGTCGAAGTGGATCAATGCAATCCGCAACGCCACTTGGACTGCCCCCGACAAGGCAAACGCGCTGGCCACCGTCTGCACCGCGTAGCCTTTCGCCGTGAGCAGCGGGATCAGGTGGACGGCGAGCGCCGTGGAGATGAATCCCGACAACGACATCAGGGCCACCACACCCCACACGCGCGGATTGCGGGCGGCCGCCGTCAGCACGCTGCGATTCCAGCCCACGCGCTTTCCGGGCGTCGTATTGCCGGCACATTGAACGCCTTGCGGCACGGCCCATACAACGATCGCCAGACACAGCACATGCAGCGAGCCCAGAATGAGGAGCGCGGTGCGCCACCCGAAAGCCGAGATGATCCTTTCCGAGAAGGGTACGAAGATCGATGCGGAGACGGCCGTAAAAAGTGTGAGGGACGTGACCGCCTTCTTCGCCTGAGGTCCCAGTCGCTTCACCAGCAGCGCGAATACCGGCTGCAGGAGTACTCCCTTCATCGCCAATGCCATGAGCAGCCAGGCCATCCAGTACGCCAGGTAGCTCGACACGCGGGACCACAGGACGAACGCGATTGCGGCGAGGGCGTAGCCCAGCACCATCAGCCCCTTTGAGCCCACCGTGTCCATCCGCTTGCCGAAGAGCGGACTGACGAGAGCCGCAACGACGAGCGCGGCCGAGAACGGAGTCGTCACCTGTTCGAGCGACCAACCCATTTCCGCCCGCATGGGTCCAACGAGGACGGTGAAGGAGTAGTAGGTGCTTCCCCAGGACATGATCTGGCACAGACCCAGCAAGAACACCAGGCGGCGATCTTCGGCGCGATCGAGGAGCAGGTTCTTGAACACGTTCATCGCGTCGCGCGGGTTCAGAAGAGGCCTGGGGTCGCCCCACCATCGAGAAGGATGTTCTGTGCCGTAAGGTGCCCCATGGCAGGACTGCACAGGAGCATGCACAGCGCCGCACATTCCTGCGGCCTGCCGAGGCGCCCCGAGGGTATGCGTGCGCATGACTCATCGAAGAGCTGCTCGTAGGGAATGCCCCTCTCCTGTGCCCGAGCCTGCCATCGCTCGACCAGCCCGGGCGTATCGGTCGGACCTAGCAGGACGGCGTTGATCGTTACATTCGACGATGCGATCTCTCGCGCAATACCCGAGATGGCTGCCAGGAGCGCGACTCTGGCGGCATTCACTGCCGCGTGGGACGGGATTGGCGCCTTGGTGGATGCACCGGAGATCGCAACTATCCGGCCAAAACGCTGCGCTCGCATACGTGGTGCCATGCCGAGAACGAAGCGCAGCGGTGCAATGCAGTTACTCTCGTGCGCTACGCGGTATGCGTCGAGGTTGATGTCAAGCCCACTGCCAAGCGGCACTCGCGGCGGAACGATGACCAGGACGTCCGGGTCCGGGCATGCCGACATGATGGTCTCGAAACCACGTTCGGTCGTCTGGTCGGCGCAGATCCATTCGAGTCCCGCCTGCCGGTCCACTTCTGCCTGGGCGAAATCGGGCGGCCTGGCGCGATACACCGCCGTGACGCTGGCTCCGTGAGCCGCCAGTTCATTGGCGCAGGCAAGTCCCACCCCGTGGGCAGCACCGAGCACAAGCGCACGCTTTCCGCTGAGAGGAGGAGTCATGCGGGTTGTCCCTGCATGATCGAAATCGATCGGACGTACAAGAGCAGCACGGACGCGACCACGGCGAAGACAAGGTAGTACAGCACGCCGACGCCACGAATCGGCCGCGGCCGTACATCGCTGACGTGGAGGGCTGCCATCAGCGTGGCCGCGATGCACCAGCTCAGCGCCTGGGCATTGGGAGAGGCCATCGACGTGGCGACAAGGAGCAGCGACAGCAGCGGCGCGTTGTAGGTCATCGGCATGCCGTGGAACCGTCCGGCGTCCGTCAACCCGAAATTGTTGAAATACGCGAGGCGCAGGCCGGCGCACACGACCAGCAGAGCAGCGGCGACAAGCGCAAAGACATGGGGCCGCCCGTATGACAGCACCAGGAATGCGGGCACCACACCACCGGTCACCATGTCGGCGAACGAGTCCAGGTCGCCCCCGATCTTTGCGGCTCCGGGATGTCGCGCTTTGAGTTTTTTGGCGACGGTTCCGTCGAGGTGATCGCACATGACGGCCCACAGCAGAAGCAGCACCGACAGGAATCGGTCATGCCGGGCCGCGTTAAGCGCCAGTACCGCGACGGCCAGTCCCGTCGCCGTGATCGCGTTCGGCCAGTCCCACAGTAGACGAAGCATGTACGCGCCCCGCCTGCTCATCGCGCGCCTGCGGGAAATGCACCGAATGCAAGCTCGGCCAGGTGCATGTCTTCCGCCGTGTCGATCTCCGCCCACAGCAAGTCGGTGCAATCTATGCCTCGCAGGTGAATGGCCGCATCCCTCACCAGCGCGCCGAGCACGTCCTCCAGGTAGGCCTTCGGGTCCTGGTGAACCAGCCTCTTTGCCCTATCGAGCATCCCAGCGAGGTCGCTGCGGGTGAACCGATAGACGTTGATCGTCTTGAACCTGTCCGCAAAGGTGCCAGGAACCGTTCTCTTGTGGAAGTCGACGATGCGATCCGCGGCGCGGAGGTCGACGGTTGTGCCTTCCAGCGGCGGGCGGAACGCCGCCAGAGTGGCCAAACTGTCGGCCCGCCCGTCGTTCAGCAGTCGAGAGAGCAGCGCATCTTCGAAAACGACATCGCCTTCGAGCAGCAGGCAATCGTCGCGGAAGTGCGCGGCGGCGAGCAGGAAGGAATAGGCCGTCCCCGTCGACTCATAGCGGTCGGATTCGAAGTAGCTGATGTCTACGCTGCTGCCGAAGCGTTGCGTCAACCTGTCGCGCAGCAGCTGTCCCTTGTACCCGATGACGATGCCGATCTCGCGGATGCCTGAGCGACGCAGTGCCGCGACCGCCCGCTCGATCATGCTGTCGCCCCGGAACTCGACCAGGGCTTTGGGACGGTCGGCTGTGAATGGATGCAGGCGGGTGCCCATGCCTGCGGCAAGAATGAGAGCGCGCTTCATGGGGAGTTACCTCGTCAAATCGAGAAAGCGCACGATGGCCTGGAGACTCTGGTCCAGCACCTCCCGGCGGGGCGTGAACGACAGCCGGACCCCATGGGGGTCGCCGAACGCTGTACCCGGCACCAGCATCACGCACTCGCGCTTCAGGAGCTCGGTGCAGAACTCCTCGGCAACGGCCGGTCCACCAGAAGCGGCTGGCCGTCGCCAGTCACGGACGTCAAGGTAGGCAAAGAATCCACCCTCCGGGTGCGGCACGCGGACATCGGTGCGCCCGCACAGGTTCGTCACGATCAGGTCCCGGTTCGCACCGAGCTTGGCCCGCACGCCTTGTGTGAAGTCGGCCCATCCAACGGGCATGGCGGCGCACAACGCGGCTTGCGCCAACGAATTGGGGTTGGACGTCGTGTGGGTCTGGATGGCCCTGATCACGGCGATGAGGGCGGGATCTCCGGCGACATATCCGAGGCGCCAGCCGGTCAGCGCCACCGCTTTCGAGAACGAGTCGACCACCAGCAGCTTGGATGGATCAAAGCAGTTCACGTCATGGGCACGAACCCCATCGCGGTCGGCGAACACGAAATCGCCGTAGCATTGGTCCAGTATGGCGAACAGGCCGTGACGCTGCGCCAATGCGCCCACCTCGCGCATCGATTCGTTGCTGTAGACGGTCCCTGTCGGATTGTGCGGCGAGTTCAGGACGATGGCCTTCGTGCGGGGCGTGATGCGCCGCGCCAGGCTGGACACGTCGAGCTGGTATGCCGCATCCCGAGTGTCGAACAGGACCGGCGTTGCGCCCGCCAGCTTCACCTGCGCCGGAAAGGTGGTCCAGTGCGGCGACGGAATGATGACCTCGTCACCGCTGTCGAACAGGGCCAATGCAATGTTGAACAGCGCCTGCTTGGCGCCCGCCGTGACTGCGACCTGGTCGGCGTTCCAGGAGCGCCCGGTTCGTGTGCTGAGCATGGCGGCTAGTTGCCGTCGCAGCAGTGGCAAACCGATGGTCTCTGTGTAGCGGTTCGACGCGGTGCCGAGCGCTTCGCGCGCGGCATCGCGAATGACGGCTGGTGCCGGCTCGTCCAGCTCTCCGGCGGAGAGATCAATGATCGACCTACCACTTTCCTCGAGCTGCTTTGCGACGATGCGCTGGGCGGAATTCTTCTCGGCCTTCAGGCCGTCGACTCTGGCGGTGAACATGCTCATGCCCGCACCCCGCCCATCGGAGGGAGGTATCGCTTCTCGGCGGATGCTAGCTCGTCGTAGTCAAGAAGTTTGAACAACCCCCCCAATGATTCGACATTGGACTCGAGGTGTTGTACGCCTCCCTGTTCGCGAATGGACTCACATGCCTTCTTCATCGCCGCCACCGAGGCGCGAATGCTGTGGTTGGCCCAGATGACGCCCCGGGCGCCGGCGCGGATCAGTTCAGACGCGGGCGTCTGGTAGTAGGTGGTCGGAACCACCACGACGGGGCAGCGTCCTTCCCACTGGCGCAGGAACTCGAAGATCTCGTTCGCATCTGGACGCTTCGAATGGATCAGGATCGCATCAGCCCCAGCATCGAGGTAGGCGGCAGCGCGGTCCAGGGCCTCGCCCATGCCGAGGCCGGAGATCAAGGCTTCCGTGCGTGCCACGACGGCGAAATTGCCTAGCCCCTGGTCGCGGATGGCCTTTATCTTTCCGCAGAACTCCTGCGCGTCGGCCAGCGCCTGTCCTGAGCCGACGAACGAGTTCATCTTGGGGTGCAGTTTGTCTTCGATGCACATTCCCGAAATGCTGTACTGGGCGAGCTTTCTCGCGGCAAGCCGGGCGTTGTTGAAGTTCCCGTATCCAGAGTCCGCATCAACGAGGACAGGAACAGTCGTCACCTCGGCTATGCGTTCGAACACCCGCAACATCTCTGCCGGGCAGATCTCGCTTGCGTCGCGGCGTCCGAGCGCTGTCGAGATCGACAACCCGGAAGCCCATATCGCCTTGAATCCCGTATGCTCCGCAATGAGCGCCGACAGTCCGTCATGGGCCTCCATGAAGAAGAGGGGCTCATCGAACGAGATCGATCGACCCTTGAGTCGATCGTTGTCGCTCTCCCTGGTAGATTTCATTCTTCTCTCCTTCTTTGCCTTCAATAAAGTGCCGGGAATGCATCTCCCCTGTGGCACGGAACAGGCGTCAGTCGTCAGCTGATGCCACGGGGTGGATAGCCTTCTGCCGAAAAGAGACTTGCCGGTGACTATTCAGCCGCTACCGACAAACTCCATCGGAGCACCATTGAACGCAGCCCGTAGTGCCTCAAGCATGCCAATCCCATGCTTGCGAGCAGTGTCCAGATAGGAGCGGATCGTGCAGAAGCTTTGCGCCCCGGCAAAGGTGCGCAAGCAGCCCGAGATTTTTTGCTTGACCTTCGGCATCCGGATGGCCCGCTCGGCCAAGTTGTTCGTGAAAGGCACCGACAGGTCGCGCGCAAAGCGCAGCACCTCTTGCTCATGATCGCGCAGACACCGCAGCAAATTGAATGCATCCGACTGCTTGGCCCGCCCGCGTTTGCCCTGCTCCTTGACGCGCTGCGGGTTGAGCGCTTGCCCCTCATCCAACAGGGCACGGTAGCGTCTTATCCAACGCAGCACTTGGCGTGACGGCACCGCTGTGATTCCCTGTGTGCGGGCCCGTTCGCAGCCTCGATGCGCTGCCAGCAGCATGTCCATCATGCGTTGCGGCCAAGCTTGACCACTGCTCTGGGCCAAGAAGGTCAGCTCGCGCAGCAGGTGCGCATTGCACAACGCATGCACGCATTGGATCAACCAGTATGGCGCCCAGCAGTCATGCACCAGCACACCAACGTAGTCCTTCAGAACACCGAACGCATTGACTGCCTCGATGCCCCGTTTGGGATGTACGCCATACCACGTATGCGTCGGGGTGACGCTGGTGTGCAGCCACTGCAACTTGGCCTGTACGCGCAGACCCGATTCATCGACATGGACCACGGGCGATTGGCTCACCTGCTGGCTTGGACCGAGGGGCTGAGCAACGCGTCGGCCTCGCGCGTCCAGCCATGCAGCGTGCCCGGTGAGATGTCCAACTGGTACAGGTCAGCCATCAACTCGCTGGTGCGCGCATAGGGCAGCAGCTGACCTTGTGTGAAGTGCACCGCTACGGCACGTATGTTGGGGCCGTACTGCACATGCTCGGTCACCTTCTCGGGAAAGCGGCTCTCGTGCAATTTGCCGCACTGACAGACCAAGCTCAGCGTTCGGTACTCCGTGACCTCATGGCGGGCAACGGGGATATCGAGCACCTGACGGCGCTCCTGTACTTGCGCTTGGGCTACAGGCAATGCTGCGTGACAGGCATCGCAGTGCTCAGGCAGTTCTTGCTCGATGACGTGATCTGCAACCGCCGCTTGGCGCAGCGTTTTGCCGGCATGACCGACTTGCCCACCTGGGCGTTTGCCAGACTTGCGACGCAATGACTGCGTCTTCTTCAGACCATCAGACGATGGGGGTTTGCTTGAGTTGCGGCTGTTCTTGGACAGACGCGATTCCAACTCTTGGATCCGGGCGACCAACTCTTGGACCCGAACGACCAACTGTCCAATCAATGCATCCTTCTCCTCGTGGCTCAGCGTTGAAGTGTCGAAGGCTTTCAGCATGGGGCGAGTATCACCGATTCATGTTCGAGAGGCTGAACAGTCACCTCTGCGATATGTTCAAGTGAAAAGTTGTTTTTACTCGCGATGTTCGCGATGTACCACAACAGGTCGCCTAGGGTTTCTCCGATGTGCTGATTGAACGCCTGATACGCAGCACCATCGCGCACGTAACGCAAGTACTCGGTTGCCAGGGCACCAGACCGACCAGCTAGGCCCAATACCGACGTTAGCCATGAAGCTGTCTCGTTTTTATCCGCCGTCTGGTCCGTGCTATTTGCCTGACGTTGATATTCGTCGAGTTCCATTTTTTTCCTTCTTGTGTAAACCGTCCCTAGAAAGTAGCCCGAATCGGCAGCGATAGCCACGTCCCAGGCGTCCTGTCACGTTCGCTTGAACAACCTGAGGATTCGCCACCACTACGTGTAGCGCGGCGTTCCCAGCATGCTGGAAACACGCACACGCTCAGCCAAGCCCGAAGCTTCTGCTGCCTGACGGACAGCCTTGGTGTCTGCCTCCGCAAGAGACGGTCCTATGAAGATGCGCTCAACAAGTTGAGCAATATCGAACGCAACCTTGATGCCATCCACCGGTACGGCTACGCCGAACTCCTCTGCCGAACGTAGCGAGATCGCAAGCCGAAACTCACGCTCCCACGAAAAGGCCATGTGCTTGTACCAGAAGCGGTCCAGCATGCTGACGCGGAGTCGCTCCTTCAGGAGGTCTACATATCGGACGTTGCCTGCCCAAAGCTCCTCGTGCTCGTATTCCGGCTTGATGCGAAATGGCGTCGCCGCAGCAGCTATGCGGCTCGGCGTGGTGCGGATGGCAACCCCCTTCCAGGCGCCCGCATACAACTGCCACATAGCATCGCTCTCGTATGATGCGCGGTGCCAGCAGTTGATCTTTGTTAGACGGCGCAGCTCCTCGAAGGCCTTTTCGCCGGACTCGAGATATGCATATCTTGGGTCTACCGGGAAGCCTGGCGCTAACACGGCGACGGCGCCTTCGAAGGGATCCTGAAATTGACGGGCGGACGCAAAGTAGAGTTCACCTGTATTCAGTAGATCTAGAAAACGCTCAGTCTTGAAGTAGCGCCAAAGGGGCTCCTCAAGATCAACGGACTCATCGAAAGCAATGCGCATAGTGCCTCCTGTGACCGCGAGGGCTGTGTCCATCGCGGTTGATTTGGTTTTGGGTATTTCGGCGAGCGTGACCGCCCATTTCGGCATCGTGACCGATTTGAGCGCTGGGTCTGGGGTTACGCGGTTGAGATTGTAGAGAGGGGTATGGATTGACTGGTTGAGGCCTCCTTGTCGGGTGTTGCAGGCAACGATACCTGAGTATCGTTCGAGTTTTTTCTTGTGTTTTTCTATTGTCCCTCGGTCACGTCACCGAAATGGGCGGTCACGGTTCCGAAATCGGCGGTCACGATGCCGAAATGGGCGGTCACGCTCGCCGAAATACCCAAATGGAGGGCCGACCCCTTTCGGCGCTCTGGGGCCGGGTCCATGAGCGCCTGCCGGCCAACGCCAGCTGCCACGTGAACAAGGCCAGCCTGTCCGCCTGCATTGATGAGGCCTTGGGCTTTTTCTCGGCAGGTTTTCGCAGCGTGAAGCTGGGGCTGGGCAAGAAGTCTCTTTCCACCGTCGGCCACGACCCGGAAAGCAGCATTGCACTCGTGGCAGGTCTGCGTCGCGAGGCGGGAGGGGACGCGGAGATCCTCGTGGACGTCGGCAATGGCCTGCGCTGGGATGCCCTGACCGCAATCGATACGGTGCGGCGCATGGCCGAGCACCGCATTGGCTGGATCGAGGAACCGTTCTACCCTACGCATTTGCAGGACTACCGCGCGCTCAAGCGGGCGCTGAGCGTGCCCATCGCCAGCGGCGAGCGCGAGTGGACGGTATCGGGGTATCAGCGGCACCCCTTTCAAGGTGTTGGTGAGCAAGTTCCCATGAGCACCCGAGCGGTAGAGACATGAGATCGAGCAATGGAGGCATCAACGTAGCCTTTGGGCTTGTTGATCTTGGGACCGCGCTTGGCGGTGCTGACGGTGCGTGGATTGAGATGGCTGGCCAGTTCCAGCAAACGTTCAGCGATGCGCTGGGGTTCAGCGCATGACCATGTTGTCCAGTGCACAGCTGGTAGCGCGATCAACATGCCTTCGTAGCTGCTGCGCAGATTGACCGCCAGGTGGTACGTCGATACGTCCAAGGCGGGCTTGCTGTCATCGCGATGCGCCTGCTCCACGCTGCGTTTGAGTACCGACAGAACGTTGTAGGCCAGCACCGCCACCGCAAAACCCAGCAGCGCTGCGCGCGGGTGACCCAGGCTGCGCAGTTCGCTGTGCAACACCGACTCCAGTCGCTGGAACATCTCCTCGATCCGCCAGCGCTTGCGATACAACTGCGCAATCTGCTGCGCGCTCACCGTGGAGGGCAAGTTGCTCCACAGCGCGATGGTTGTGTCGCCCGCTTCGGTAGGTGTGTCCAAGCGCAGTTCGATGCGCCGCCACGGCGCTTGGTCTTGCCTGATCTCAATGGCCTGCTCATGGACTTCGCCCGTCTCGATGCGTGCGCACAACTGCATCGCCCCTACTGTGAGCAGTTTGGGATGCTTTGCATGTTCACGCACGATAAAACCGGCCTTGGCGTCGTGCCAACCTTGCATGATGGTGTGCGTGCAAAAGTTGCGATCGGCTATCCACAATTCGCCTTCCTGGGCGCTGGCCAGTAGTGGGGCCGTCGTCGAACGCTCTTGCGTGTACGCGTCCTCGCACGCAACGATGTCGCGCACCAAGCCACTGTCGGGGTCATACACCACCAAGCTGTACCCCGGCAGGGCTGCGCCTCGTTGCTCGCGCAATGGCGCCAGGCGCTTCTCGCTGGCCGGCAGGTGATTACCATCGAGCACACGCAAACGCCAGCCTGGCAAGCTGGGTTCCATTCCCATGGCTTGCACCACCGGCTGCAAACGTTCGCCACTGCCGTGCACCAGGGCACGCACAATGGCCGGCTCGGTGCGCTTGACCTTGTCATACAACGCGGCCAGCGACACCGGCAGATTGCCCGCTTGTTTGGCCGCCGCATGCAGCGATGGGCGCAAACCCAGCGAAACCAGCGTCACCATTTCCACCACCGTGGAAAACAACAACTCTCTGGGGTACTGGCGCTGCCGGCTTGCCTCGAACACTTCGTCGACCCAGCCCGGATCGATCGCCCGCTCCAGCGCCACACGAGCCATCACGCTGATCGGTGCTTGCCTCTCGAATCGCTTCAGTACTTCTTCCAGCATCGCTTGCCTCATGTGGTGTCCAGGGAACATGAGCTTAGCGGAATCGGTTTCCAAGACCTTGAAAGGGGTGGGACTGACGGGCTATCAGAGTTTCGACCTGTCGTTGGACGCCTGGTACCGGATCGCCGGCATGGGCCTGCTGCTGATCTCGACGCTGGCCTGGTTCTTCGTGCAAAGCGATGCGGGCCGGGTGCTGGTGGCGATTCGCGATAACGAATCGCGCTGCGCGTACCTGGGCATCCATACCTTGCGCGTGAAGATCGTCCTGCTGGTTGCGGCGGCGATCGTCGCCGGCATTGCGGGCTTTGGCTATGGCTCGTTCAGTGGTGTCGTGGCGCCGGAGTTGAGCGGCTTCGTCCTGGGTACGCAGTTGATCATCTGGGTCGCGCTCGGGGGCCGCGGGACCCTGTGGGGTCCGGTCGTTGGCGCATTGCTGATCAACGTGGCGACGGCCTACCTGAGCGCGAGCCTGCCGTTTGCCTGGCAGCTGATTCTGGGGACTGCGTTCGTTGCGGTCATCGTCTTGCTCCCGCAGGGTTTGGTGCCGCTGCTGCTGCGGCCATTCAAGCCACTGCGCGCACTGGTTGCCAGCGACATGCCGCCGGTCCTGGTCGAGCGCGCTCCCCGTGCACCGCCGCAGGCAGCCCCTGTTCCCGCGCTGCACATGCAAGGGGTCGCAAAGCACTTTGGCAGCCTCAAGGTGCTGCAGGGCATTGATCTGCATGCCGACGCCGGCGAGCTGCTGGGTCTGATCGGTCCGAACGGTGCAGGCAAGACAACGTTGATGCGCTGCATCAGTGACGGAGGCGAACGGTGCGCAGGAACCGTGGTGTTGTGTGGCAACGACGTCGGGCAGTTGCCGCCCGAGCGCTGCGTGCATTTCGGATTGGGCCGCAAGTTCCAGAATGCCCCTATTTTTGACTCGCTGACGGTCGCGCAATGCCTGCGCATTGCCGCAACGATCACCGAACGGCCGTCGCTGATCCGGCGCGCACGCACGCTGGGCTTGCCGCCGTATGCGTTGGACGTGGTGCGCACCACGGGCCTTGACCAGAAGCTCGATACCGTGGCGAAGGACCTCTCGCACGGCGCGCAGCAGGCGCTGGAACTGGCGATGGTGCTGGCCCTCGAGCCCCGCATCGTGCTGCTCGACGAACCGACAGCGGGGTTGACCAGGACCGAACGCGCACAGATTGGCAGCGTGCTGGTCACGCTGGCGCACCGGTATCGGCTGTGCTGTGTGCTGGTCGAACACGATCTCGATTTCGTGAAAGAGGTTGCCACCCGCATCGTCGTACTGCACCAGGGGGGCATCGTGATCCAGGGCAGCTTCGACGAAGTCGTCGATTCGGAACTGGTCAAAACGATTTATGCGGGCACCGCGCAGGCAGACGCACCATGAGTCCGATGGCACTGTGCTTGCAGGACGTAAGCAGCGGCTACCAGGCGGCGCTGGTGCTGCGCAACCTGTCGATGGCGCTTGCCCGGGGCGAGGCCCTGGCCCTGCTGGGCAAGAACGGCATGGGCAAGACCACCGTGCTCAAGACCATCATGGGCTACCTGCCCAAGCAGACCGGCCGGATTCAGATGGGCGGACAAGACATCACCCGCCTTGCACCGCACCGGATCGCGCGGGCCGGCATGGCCTACGCTGCGCAAGAGCACGCACTGTTTCAGGATCTGTCGGTGCGCGACAACCTGTGCCTGGGCCTGCCCAAGGCATCCGTCTTCGACGAGCGCTTCGCCGGCATCGCAGCGGTTTTTCCGGTGTTCAAGAGCCGTTTGAAACAGTGCGCGGGAACGCTCTCCGGTGGCGAACAAAAGATGCTGCTGGTTGCGCGCGCGCTGATGATGCGCCCGGCGATCATGCTGCTCGATGAAATCACGGAAGGTTTGCAACCCTCGGTCATCGCGCGCCTGGCCGAGGCCCTGCTGTGGGAGCGCAGCCAGCACGGGACGACGATGCTGCTGATCGAACAGCATGTTCCGTTTGCGTTGCAAGTCGCCGATCGCTTCGAGGTCTTGAAGCAGGGCGAAATCATCGATGGCGGCGACACGAAGGATGCAGCGGCTGCGCACACCATCTTCAGCCACCTGCGCATCTGAGGACCGAGTGCGCTGGTCTTTTCGATCGATGGAGGATTCAGATGAATGCAAACCCTTCCTGCACGCCCGAGCCTGGTTGGCGCATCGGTGTGCTGTTCTCGCGCGCAGGGATCACGCAAGCGACCGAGACGGAGCATTTCTACGGAACCGTGCTCGCGATCGAGGAGATCAATGCAGCGGGAGGCGTTGCCGGCCGACCGCTCGACCCCGTGGTCCATGACCCCAAGGGAGACGCCAACGAATACCGCAAACTGGCACAGCATCTGCTGCGCGAAGACGACGTCAGCGTGATCTTTGGTTGCTCCACGTCGTCGAGCCGAAAAGCCGTGCTGCCCGTGATCGAGCGCAACAACGCGCTGCTGTGGTACAGCTCGATCCATGAAGGCTTCGAGTATTCGCCAAACGTCATTTATACCGGCGCGGTGCCCAACCAGAACAGCATGCAGTTGGCAGCCTGGCTGCTGCGCCACCGCGGACGCCGCTTCTTTCTGGTCGGTGCCGACTATATTTATCCGCGCGAATCGAATCGCATCATGCGCGACATGGTGCAAGAGCATGGCGGCGAAATCGTTGCCGAGGTTTACCTGCCGAGCGACGCAGGACCGGCAGATCTGGAGCCCGTGGTGCAAGACATCGAGGGGGTCAAACCGGACGTGGTGTTTTCGACGCTCATTGGCCGCGCGGCGCGGGCGTTCTACACGCTCTACCGCGAGCATGGGATCGACCCCGCCCGGATTCCGATCGCGAGTCTGACGATGACCGAATACGAAACGCGGATGATCGGCCCCGCGCTCTGCGGCGGTCATATCGTTGCCGCAAGCTACGTGAACACGCTGGACAATGACAGCAACCGGCGCTTTCTGGCGTCGTGGCGCACCCGGTTCGGAGCCCTGCCGGCGAGCATGTGGTCCGAGATGGCCTACAACCAAGTGCATCTGTTTGCCCTGGCGCTTGCCCGGGCGCGCACCCTGGATACCGAAAAGCTGGTGGCAGCGGTTCACGCCGTGGAATTCGACTCGCCCGAAGGGCTGCTGCGCATCGACCCGGGAAACAACCATGCCATCCTGACCCCCCGCATCGCGGTCTGCCGACCCGATGGCGCATTCGACGTGGTATGGGAAAGCCGCAGTCCGATCAAGCCCGACCCCTACCTGACGGCGTACGGGTTTTCCGATTTCTGGATCGAGGGGGAGGCCGCATGAACACGGCCACGCGCCGCCTGTTTGACGACCTGCGCATGCTGCGCGTCACCGTGGTCCACCCGCCCGGCGACGACCGCTGCATCCTGGAAGCGCAGCTGCGGCGGATTGGCTGCCCGGTCCGCGCCATCTGGCCCTTGCCGGCCGAGTTGCCGGGAGATTGCGACGTGGTTTTCTTTCTCGTCGGACCGGAACTGCGCGGCTGCGCAAGCTGGTCCGCGGCAGACACCGAAGCCACGCTGATTGCACTGTCCGACTATGAAAACCCGACAGCCCTGAAACTGCTCCTGGACACCCAGGCGCATGGCGTCATCACCAAACCGTACCGCTCTACCGGGGTTCTGAACACGCTGGTGCTTGCGCGCGCGTGCAGCGGCTACCAGCAGCGCTTACAGAACAAGATCGGCAAGCTCGAAGAGGCGCTCAAGGCGCGACGGACCATCGAGAAGGCCATCCGCATCCTGATGCAGGCCCAGGGCCTGAGCGACAACGAGGCTTACGAGCATATGCGCTCGCGGGCGACCAGCCTGCGCATTGCCGTGGGCGAGGTCGCCACCATGGTCATCCATGCGCATGAGACCATGGACAAGCTGGGTCTGGGGAAGAGTGGATCATCAACCTGTGCTTGAAGAAAAAAACCGCCCTTGGGCGGTTTTTTCTTCCTTGCCGGCAGCGCACCCGTTACAAACGGCGAACGGCGGCTGCCGTTCGGGCTGTGTGCCTGAAGCGGGTCAGGCGGCCAGGGCCAGGGTTTTCACCTTGGCAGACAGGCGGCTCTTGTCGCGCGCCGCCTTGTTTTTGTGGAAGATTCCCTTGTCGGCCACGGTGTCAACCACGGACTGCATCTTCGCGAACAGTTCGCTGGCCTTGCTCTTGTCGCCAGCCAGAACCGCCTTTTCGACGTTCTTGACAGCGGTGCGGTATCTGGACCGCAGGGAGGTGTTGGCGGCGTTGATCTTGACGTCCTGGCGGACGCGCTTGCGGCCCGACGCCAGGCGCGGGTTTTTCTTTTTTGGTTTGGCAGATGCCATGGTTCGTTTCCTTCGAGTCTGTGGATGATGCCGGCAAAGCCCGCAATTGTAGTTCAGACCGGGGGGTGACGAAGTGCCCAATGGGGCGCGGATGGATCGATCGATCCGGTCAAATGTCGGCCAGGACGCGCAGATGCGCCTCCACGCTGCGTGCCAGCGCGCCCAGCGCGTAGCCGCCCTCCAGGCACGAGACGATGCGGCCCTTGGCGTGCCGGCACGCCACCTCCTTCACGCGCGCGGTGATCCAGGCGTAGTCCTGCTCGTTCAGGCCGAGTTGGCCCAGGTCGTCCTCGCGGTGGCCGTCAAAGCCCGCGCTCACGAAGAGCATCTCGGGCTGGAAGGCTTCGAGCCGGGGCAGCCACAGGGTCTTGACGATCTCGCGGATCTCCATGCCGCGCGTGTAAGCGGGTACCGGCACGTTCAGCATATTGGGCGCCGGATCGCGGTCGCCGCTGTAGGGGTAGAAGGGGTGCTGAAAAATTCCGACCATCAGCGCCCGGGGGTCTCCCGCCAGGATGTCCTCGGTGCCGTTGCCGTGGTGCACGTCGAAATCGACCACCGCCACGCGCTGTAGCCGGTAGCGTTGCAGCGCGTATCGGGCGGCCACGGCCAGGTTGTTGAACAGGCAAAAGCCCATGGACTTGCTGCGGCAGGCGTGGTGGCCCGGGGGGCGCACGGCGCAAAAGGCGTTCTCGATCTCGCCCGCGAGCACCGCGTCGGTGGCCGCCAACGCGGCCCCGGCGGCGCGCAGGGCGGCCTTCCAGCTGTGGACGTTGAGGGCGGTGTCGGGGTCGATCTGCGCGTAGTCGGGGCCGCCGGCGGCGCGCTCTTCGCTCAGCCGCTCGGACATGCCGCGCAGCGCCGCCACATGCATGCGGTCGTGCGCCAGTTCGATGTCGCTGAGCGACGCCTCGGGCGCCTCGTAGTGCACCAGCGCGTCGGCCACGCCGGTGATCAGCAAACGGTCCTCGATCGCGGCGAGCCGTTGCGGGCACTCCGGGTGGCCCGGGCCCATCTCGTGCTTGGTGCAATCTTGGTGGGTGAAATAGCCCGTCCTGCCCACAATCGGTCCCCGTAGTGGATGTTTTTCGGATAACGTCAGGCTATGCACGCACAGCACAAGATCCAATCGCTTCTGGATCAGCTTAACACGGTGATCGTGGGCAAAAAGGCCCAGGTGCAGGACTGCGTGGCCTGCCTGCTGGCGGGTGGCCATCTGCTCATCGAAGACCTGCCGGGCGTGGGCAAGACCACGCTGGCGCACGCGTTGTCGCACACTTTTGGCCTGCAGTTCGCGCGCGTGCAGTTCACGGCCGACCTGATGCCCAGCGACCTGACGGGCGTTTCGGTGTACGAACGCGGCAAGCAGTCCTTCGTGTTCCACCCGGGTCCGGTGTTTGCCCAGGTGCTGCTGGCCGACGAAATCAACCGTGCCAGCCCGAAGACGCAGAGCGCGCTGCTCGAAGCCATGGAGGAGAAGCAGGTGTCGGTGGAGGGCGAGACCCGTGCCCTGCCGCAGCCCTTTTTCGTGATCGCCACCCAGAACCCGCACGACCAGCTGGGCACGTTTGCGCTGCCCGAGTCGCAGTTGGACCGTTTTCTGATGCGCATCTCCATCGGCTACCCCGACCGTGCGGCCGAGCGCACGCTGCTCGCCGGCGCCGACCGGCGCGACATGGTCGCGCGCCTGCTGCCGCTGCTCTCGGGAGAGGACCTGGCCGAGTTGCAGCGCCAGGTGCAGGCCGTGCACACGGCTGAGCCGCTGCTCGACTACGTGCAGGACCTGATTGCGGCCACCCGCTCGGGCCGCTGGTTCCTGCAGGGGCTGTCCCCGCGCGCCGGAATCGCGCTGCTGCGCGCGGCCAAGGCGCAGGCGCTGATCAGCGGGCGCGACTACGCAGCGCCCGACGATGTGCAGGCCGTGCTGCCGCAGACCATCGCCCACCGCCTGGTGCCCGTGGGCGACGCCGGGCGCGGCGCGCTCGAGCAGGTGCGCGCCATGCTCGAAGCCGTGGTCCTGCGCTGAGTCCCGGGTCCATGGCAAGCATGGAAACGCCCGCTCCGGGTGGCCGGTCGCCGGTGGGCCTTGCCGCCCGCGCCATCCTCGCCCGACTCGACCCCCTGGCGCCGCTGCGCCAGCGCTTTCAGCGCTGGTGGCAGGCGCGGCTGCCGCTCTGCGACACCCTGCTGCTCACGCAGCGCAACGTCTACATCCTGCCCACCGGCGCGGGCTGGATGCTGGCGCTGACGCTGAGCCTGCTGCTCGTCGCGTCGATCAACTTCCAGCTCAACCTGGGCTACCTGTTCACCTTTTTGCTCGCCGGCAGCGCCGTCGCGGGAATGTACGTCTGCCACGCGAACCTGCGTGGAATCATCCTGCATCTGAAAGCCCCGGAGGCGCATTTCCTGGGCAGCAGCAGCACCATCGAAGTGCAGCTGTCGAGCGCGCGCAGTTCGCCGCGCCATGGCATCGCGCTGTGCGTGCATGGCGCGCACCGGGCAGACCCGCATTGGGCCTGGACCGACGTTCCGGCGCAGGGCCAGGCCCGCGTGCAGGTGTCCTTCCGGCCCACGCACCGCGGCCTGCACCGCCTGCCCCCATTGATGGCCGAGACGCGCTTTCCGTTTGGCAGCTTTCGCGTCTGGGCCTATTGGCGCCCTGCGGCGCAGGTGTTGGTATACCCGGCGCCCGAAATGCCGGCGCCGCCCCTGCCCCCCGGCGAACCGCGCGCGGACGGCAACGCGCCCGCGCAAGGCGTTGGAGAATTCGATGGCGTGCGCGCCTACCGGCGTGGCGACGCGCTCAAGCTCGTGGTGTGGAAGAAGGCCGCAAGGACGCTGGCCAGCGGCAGCGACGAACTCGTCAGCCGCGACGCCC
>NZ_AFAL01000352.1 GCF_000193225.1 Verminephrobacter aporrectodeae subsp. tuberculatae At4
CGTCCAGCGCCCGGGCCGCAGCGCGTGCGCCCGCGGCATCGCGCAGCTGGTTGCTCGCCAGGGCGGCCGCGTACAGCGCCGCCGCGCGGCGGGGAACCGGCTGGCTGGCGAATCCCGTCGCCTGCGGCTCGGCGATCCATTGGCGCAAGGCATCCACCCCGGGGCTTGCGAGCACCCGGGCCCGTGCCGCAATCAGGGCGTGCTCCAGCGTCGGTGGCTGCGCGGTCGCCTGCCCCGGGGGAATGCGCGCCTGCATGTCCGCGATGCGCTCGGTGGTCAGCGGATGGCTGCGCAGATAGGGCCAGGAGCCATTGTCGTTGAGCCGGTTCGCCTGCTGCAGCTTGTCGAACATGCCGACGAAGCCCTGGGGCGCAAAGCCCGCCGGGGCCATCAGGCCATAGCCCATGCGGTCGGCCTCGCGCTCCATGGTGCGCGAGAAGTTGAGCTGGTTCTGCAACACCAGCGCCTGGCCGCCCACCACCAGGGCCTGGGTCGCAGCGGGGTTCTTGCTCGCGGCCAGCGCGCCCAGCAGCATGGCGCCCAGCAGCAGCGGCGTCTGCCGGTCCTGGTCGGTGATCAGGCGCGAGATATGGCGCTGCGTGATGTGGCTCAACTCGTGCGCCAGCACCGAGGCCAGCTCGTCGCGCGTACTGGTCAGGCCGATCAAACCCAGATGCACACCCAGGTAGCCGCCGGGCAGCGCAAAGGCGTTCACCGTCCGATCGCGGCTCAGCAGGATGTCCCAGGCAAAGCGTTCATCGATTTCCGGCGAAAGCGTCCCCCGCGCCCTGGCCGCGCCCAGCAGCGCTTGCAAAATGCCCTGCACATAGTCCGCGAGCACCGGGTCGTCAATATGCTCCGGGTCCCGGTAAAGCGCACGGACGATGCGCTCGCCCAGGCGGCGTTCGGCACTGGCCGTGAGTTCGCTGCCGTCGCCCAGGGTGGGCAGTGGGGACTGGGCCAGGACGGAAGTGCAAGACAAGGCTGCGAGGGCGATCAAAACAGTGGCTGACAACACCCGCATGGCGGGCGCATGCGGTGCTTTTTCCTCCTGCTTTGTGCTGCGGCCAGGGATCCACTGTTTGACAGCGCCGAGTATGCGTCGATGATTCCTCATGGGCCGTATGATGCCTTGCCGCAGGGGAGTTCCCCATTCGATTCAAGCGTTTGCCAAACAGGGTCAAAGGAACCATGTCACCACTCACGCATTTTGACGCCGGTGGCCAAGCCCACATGGTCGACGTTGGCGCCAAAGCCTGTAGCCACCGCATTGCCATCGCCAGCGGGCGCATCGGGATGCTGCCCGCCACCTTGGCGCTGATCGAGGCCGGTACGGCCAAGAAGGGGGACGTGCTGGGCGTCGCGCGCATTGCGGGAATCCAGGCGGCCAAAAAGACCAGTGAGTTGATTCCCTTGTGCCATCCCCTGGCGCTGACCCGGGTTGCGATCGGGTTCGAAACTGCGGATATGCGTTTTCAGGACGCTGCGGGCATAGTCTGTACTGCAACCGTCGAGGCCAGGGGTCCCACCGGCGTGGAGATGGAGGCGCTGACCGCTGTGCAGGTGGCGCTGCTCACCATCTACGATATGTGCAAGGCCGTGGACCGCGGGATGTCGATACATGATGTGCGGGTTCTGGAAAAGCACGGGGGCGCGTCGGGTAGCTTTGTCGCCCCGGCCTAGTTTCGTCCTGGCGCCTGTTGATCCAACAGCCCCGTCAGAAGGAATCGAGTGGAAAAAAGCCCATGGGTCGGGCGTTCGCAGGGTCGATCAGCGCCGTCCAGGCCTTTTGGCGGCCTACCAACGGGAGGTAACGCAGATTTTCGATGGGCCGTCCTGTCGCCGCCACCGCAGCGTCTATTTGAGACGCATGGGCCGGGAAACGCGTTTTCAGATCTGCAGCCGGTTTGGAGACTTTGACAATCTCTGCGGCGGCGGCCTCATACGGCTGCCAGAGCTCACTGCGCACCGCCAGCGGCACGCCGTTCAATGCTTGCATCGTCAAATCAAACTGTTCCTGCGCGTTCCTGAACGGGCGCAGCGAAATGGCGCTGGGGCCTGTCAGCGGCAGTTCCCGCAGCGTGGCGGGGGCTTGCGCCAAGAGCGCCGGATCCACATCGACGGCATGCACGACGCGGAACAGCGAATACTCGAACACCAGGTGCACCGGACGCGCCACGAATACCGTCCACAGGCCATAGCCGAGTGCGGCGCATTGCAGGGCGCCAATTACCGTGAAATCCATGAGCAGTTCGCGCCGTGGCTTGGCACGGTTGAATATGGCCAGCGTGATCAAGGGACCGATCACGATGTCCACCGCCACCACCAGCAAAAACAACGCGCGGCCCCCGGAAATTTCACGATAGGGGTATGGATACCACAGCCCGAACACGAGCAGGGCTGCCAGGGCTGCCATGCCGAGGCTGATCCCGAAATGAATTCCGCTGGCACGCAAGCGTTCTTTCCATTGTTTCCAGTGCATCATGGTGTTTTTACCTCCCGCAGTTCAGGGTACTTCTCTCGTTCCATGGTTCGCAAGACAGACACGGCTGCCTGGTAATAGTTCTCTCCATATATTCTCCGGATGGCCAGCATTTGCCGCTCCGCATCTTGCGGGTGGCCATTGAGCCCCAGCGCAAGTGCGTAGCGCAATGCGAGCATTCCATAAGGAAAACGCAGAGCAGCCTTGCGCAGGTTCTGCATCTCGTCCGGCGCCATGTCTCTTTTGGCTTCCTGCCGTGCGGCCTTGAGCATGGCGCTCAGATGCGAAAGCATCCAGATGCCGTCTGGCGGTCGGTATTCTGCAGGGGTCCTGCCAATCCGCAGACTCTCGAAGCGCACGACGCGAAAATCCCGTTCTACCTGTATGTACTCGTAGGCTGCGTAGCAACCAACGACAAACCATGCACCGAGAAAGACGCCGCAGATATCGCGCCGCATGGTGACAGGGGCGGAGTTCCTCCACGATGCCTCCACGATCCCGATCATCAATCCCGCGCTCAGGAGAAAGTACGAATATGCAAATGGATATTCCAACAAGCTGTGGATGGCAATGGGGAGTAGACAAAGCATTGCGTACAGCGGATTGGCTTCCTTGATGGCCTTGGTGCGTGAAAAAAACCAGTAAATGCAAGCCAAGGCCAACGCCAAGCCCAAGGGAATGCCATTCCAAGCCATCAGATCCAGCACTGCGTTGTGGGCATTGGTATAGGTATAGTGCGCCGAACTTGGCGCCAGATCGACGGGGCTGAGTGCCTGTGCCGTGGGGGTTTGATTCCATCCATATCCGACCCAGGGTGACTCCAGGATGCCGCCAAATACCTGCCTCCAGATAATGAAACGCCCGTTGTCCCGGATCAGGCTCAGATTGCGCCCCTCGTCCATCAACAGCGCTGCATGCACCCAAGGCAGCAATTGCAGGGCAAGCAGAAAGCACACAAGCCAGCCGGCTGCGTGTCCGGGACGAATGCGCAGCGCCGTGCTGCGGCTTTTCCAGGCGAAGAGCAGCACCGCGGCAATGGCGCTCAATATCCCTGCGCGCGATTGTGTGAGCATCAGAACCAGGGACAGGAATCCTACGCCGCAAACCAGGCCCAGCGGGCCAATGCGTCTGCGCTCGTAAGTCCAGGCCAGCGCCGCAATGCCCATGAGAAGCAAACTGGCCAACTGGTTGGGTTGGCCTATGTTCCCCATGGCACGGGCTCCAAGGGCTGTCTGCGTAGCATATATTCCCAGCATGCCTTGCAGGTCCAGCCATTGCAGCAGGCCAATGGCTGCGGAAGCGAATGCGACAAAACAGATGACGAGGAAAACCGGGGCCAGTCCCTGCTGAACATCCGCTGCGTTGTGCTCGCAGGCGTAGCCAAGTGCCACGGCAACGGCCAGAGCGCACAGGTAGAGAGAAACGATGACAGCATCCCCGGCAAACAAGGATATTCCCACAAACCATTGCATCCATGGCAACAGGGCCAGTATGACCAAGCCCCAAGTCAACCTCGGTATGACGAAACCTTTTTGCACGCCCGGGCCGGCCAACCTGCCTGCGGCGAGCAAGCTGATGCCCAGTAGCGCCAGGGATTCGGCGTGAAAACTGGTCCATGGAGAGTAGTGGTCAGTAATCAGCCAAGCCCCGGCGAAAACAAAAATTCCAAAGATATGGAGGAGAGATTTTAGCATTAATAAAAAAAGCGGCCGGAGCCGCTTTTTGGAATGACACCACAAGGATCAGTCGGGGGCGCGGCACGAACCTGGCAGGAATTTCGGGGCGACACCACCGCTTTTTCCGGGGCCGCAGATCCAACTGTTCACAGTAGTTCCCAACTTAGGTTGCTTGCAAGTTGAAAATTTTATTTGATCAGAATCGCTGCAAGGAGCCAATCTGATGGTTCCCTCCGCTTCGGGGATATTTTGT
This sequence comes from Verminephrobacter aporrectodeae subsp. tuberculatae At4, assembly GCF_000193225.1. Classification (GTDB taxonomy): domain Bacteria; phylum Pseudomonadota; class Gammaproteobacteria; order Burkholderiales; family Burkholderiaceae_C; genus Acidovorax; species Acidovorax aporrectodeae. Next base: position 4,412 of record NZ_AFAL01000352.1, read on the forward strand.
ACCGTTACAACTATATGGCCACCCTCGGCACCGTCAGGTATGGATTTGGTGGTTTTAACAGACTTCACGTACTTTGTGACGCTAGAGGTAGAGCTAAGCGAGGATTCACAGCCCCAACCATTTTCGGCAATATCCATGCCTGACGCAGCGGTCTGAATGACTTCGGTAATGGTGGTGCGGCAAGAGGAAGCGGCCAAAATTGCCTCAGATATCTTGGCACGCTTGGTGTAGTCTTGGTACGCCGGCAGTGCCACGGCGGCCAGAATGCCGATGATCGCGACCACGATCATCAGTTCGATCAGGGTAAAACCCTTTTGGGAAGCGCGTTTCATGAAAAAAACTCCTGGGTAAAATTGCAACAATTACACCGTATCCGAGCAATTGCCATGCCATCTGCACGCAGGCAAACGAGAAAGTGCTTCGGCGGTGTTCCGCGCAGGGGGAAGCCGCGGGGCCGGTGCCTGGGGGCCATTTCAAGCTGTAAGCCAAACGCATTGACCGAGGGCCATTCCCTGTCTGCGCCTACATTCCTGTCACCCAGCAATGTCATTTTACCGCCCGCCCCCGTCTTCAGTATCGGCCCCGGATATCCCGCTTTGCTCGAACTGCATTTGGGTTCCCGCCAACTCCAGTCGGTCACCGTGCTTGAGCGGGATGGGCGCTGGTCCGATGGAGACGCCGTTGAGCAGCGGGCTGTCCCGGCCTTCGATATGGGTCAGCACAAAGTCCTGCGGCTGCTTGGTGATGGCCGCGATGGCGACGCCCGGTTGGCCGATGGTGGTCACCACTTTCTGCAAGGACACCTCGCCCCCGCCGCGCGCCCCGACAGGACCCGGATGATGGCGGACATCGGCGTTGAAGCCGGTGCGGCGGGCGCCGGGCTGGCGCCGCTCTGGTCTTTGGCCTCCTGCAGAAAGCGGATCTTGTACTGGCCCACTTCCAGCGTATCGCCATCGCGCAGCGTCTGGCGTTTCACGGGCTTGGCGTTCACGTAGGTGCCGTTGGTGCTTCCCAGGTCCTCGATCTGGACCTCGCGGCCGACCATGTGGATTACGGCATGCTCTCCGCTCACGGCCAGGTCGTCGATCGCCATGTCGTTGTACGGGCGCCGGCCAAGCGTGGTCCGCTTCTGGGTCAGTTGTACGTCCTTGATGACGTTTCCGTCGATTGAAAAAATCATTCTGGGCATGATGGATTCACTCCGGGTGTGGTGCGTGGTTGTGAAGACCCTGGCGCTTGCCTGCCTGCACCAGCAGCACGCTCACGTTGTCACGCCCGCCATGGGCATTCGCGGAATCGATGAGCCGCGCGGTTTTCTCTTCCAGCGCCAGCGGTGCGCGCAGCATGTGCGCGAGGTCGGCGTCCGGCACCATGTCCGTGAGCCCGTCCGTGCACAGGAGAAACAGGTCGTCGGGCGCCACCTGGAATTCGTTGACCTCCATCATGGCGCTGGGCCCGACCCCCAGTGCCCGGGTGACCAGGTTGCGCTGGGTCGAGAACGTGGCCTGCCGGGGCGTGAGCAGGCCCGCATCAATTTGCTCCTGGATCCACGAGTGATCGCGCGTGATCTGTTGCAGCGCGCCAGCGCGCAGCCGGTAGCAGCGCGAGTCTCCGATATGGCCCAGGGTGAGCCGGTTGCCGTGAAAGACGGCGACCACCAGCGTGGTGCCCATTCCCGCGTACCTGGGGGTCGCGCGGGATGCGTCCCAAATGGCATGGTTGGCGCGCTCCACGCAGCACTCCAGCACCTGGCGGACCTCGCTGGATGGGGGGCTGGCTCCGGCCTGCGTCAGCCAGCAGACCATTTCGGTCCGGATGAAGTCCGTGGCCATTGCGCTGGCGACCTCTCCGGCGTTGTAGCCCCCCATGCCATCGGCCAGGATGGCGATCTGCGTGCCGTGGTCGATGGCCACCGCGTCCTCATTGTTCGGGCGCACGCGGCCTTGGTCGGTCCGCGCGAAAAATTCGTAGGTCATGGATGTTGGGGCGGGCGCCATCGGGCGCCTGAAAATCGGGAGGGTTGCCGCTTCCCGCACAGCGGGCACCCGATCACGGCTTCCTGAGAATCCGCCGGTGCATGCGCTGCTGCTTGCGGTGCGCATCATAGACCACTGCTCCGGGGGGGATCGATAAGCCTTCTGCCGCAGCGTTGCCCCATCGGAGACACTTGCGAGTTTCCTGGAAAGCATGCACGATTCGGCGCCTGAAACAGAAACCGCGCTGCCCAATTCTCAGCCACCCACCAGGAGACAGCCGCGTGCGCATCCTCATTGCAGAAGACGACCAGGTTCTGGCCGATGGCCTGTTGCGCACGCTGCGCGCTTCGGGGGCCGTGGTGGATCACCTCGCCAGCGGCAGCGAAGTCGACGCTGCGCTGCTGACGAACACCGGGTTCGACCTGCTGATCCTGGATCTGGGTCTGCCCCGGATGCACGGGCTGGAACTGCTCAAGAAATTGCGCAGTCGGGGCTCGGCCCTGCCGGTGCTCATCCTCACCGCCGCCGATAGCGTGGAGGCGCGCGTCAAGGGGCTGGACTTTGGCGCCGACGATTACATGGCCAAGCCGTTCAGCCTGCAGGAGCTCGAGGCCCGCGTGCGCGCCCTCACGCGGCGCGGAATGGGCGGTGCGAGCAGCACCATCCGGCATGGCCCCCTGGTGTACGACCAGGCCGGGCGCGTGGCCACCATAGACGGCAAGATGGTCGAACTCTCGGCGCGCGAACTCGGGCTGCTCGAGGTGTTGCTCCAACGCGCGGGCCGCCTCGTGAGCAAGGAGCAACTGGTCGAGCGTTTGTGCGAGTGGGGCGAGGAGGTCAGCAACAACGCCATCGAGGTGTACATCCACCGCCTGCGCAAGAAGATCGAGCGGGGGTCGATCCACATTGCCACGGTGCGTGGCCTGGGCTACTGTCTCGAGAAAATGTCGGGGTAAGTTTGAAGATCTTCCAGCGCGAGCAGCGCTCGCTGTTCGGCGAGATCCTCGACTGGATGCTCACCCCGCTGCTGCTGCTGTGGCCCGTGAGCCTGGCGCTGACCTGGCTGGTGGCGCAGGGCCTGGCGAACAAGCCGTTTGACCGCGCCCTGGAATACAACGCCCGGGCGCTGGCCGAGTTCGTCGGCGTGGTCGGCGGCAAGGTGCAGTTCGACCTGCCCCGGTCAGCGAGCGAGATTTTGCGCGCCGACGGCTCGGACAGCGTTTACTACCAGGTCGTCGGCCCCGACGGCGAGTTTCTGTCGGGCGAGCGCGGGCTGCCCGAGCCCCTTGGCGACGAGGCCCCGACGCCGGGCGAGGTGCGGTTGCGTGACGCAGAAATGCACGGCGTCGGCATCCGGGTGGCCTGGATCCGGGTGCGGCTGGCGCTGCCGGACGCGCCCAGCGCGCTCGTCCAGGTGGCCGAGACGCGCGAAAAGCGCAGCGTGCTGGCCACCGAGATCATCAAGGGCGTGATGCTGCCGCAGTTCGTCATCCTGCCGCTCGCCGTGCTGCTGGTGTGGCTCGCGCTGGCGCGCGGAATCGAGCCGCTGAACCAATTGGAGCAGCGCATCCGCGCGCGCAAGCCCGACGACCTCTCGCCGCTGGACGACCGCACCGTGCCGCTGGAGGTGGCGCCGCTGGTGGCGTCGGTGAACGATCTGCTCACGCGCCTGAACGATTCGCTGGCCACGCAAAAGCGCTTTCTGGCCGACGCCGCGCACCAGCTCAAGACGCCGCTCGCGGGCCTGCGCATGCAGGCCGACCTGGCCCTGCGCGAGGGCACCAGCACCGAAGAGATCAAGCGCTCGCTGCAGCAGATCGGGCGCTCGAGCATTCGCGCCACGCACACCGTGAATCAACTGCTGGCGCTGGCGCGCGCCGAAGGCAGCAGCGTCGCGCGCCAGCCCTGCGACCTGGCGCGCCTGGTCATCGAGGTGGTGCACGATGCGGTCCCGCGCGCGCTCGAAAAGCACATCGACCTGGGCTACGACGGCGCCGCGCCCGGCACGCCCGGTGTGCTGCTCGATGGCAATCCGACCCTGCTCAAGGAACTGGCGCGCAACCTGCTCGACAACGCCATCATCTACACGCCCTCGCTTCCCGACAGGCCCGGCGTGGTCACGGCGCGCGTGCTGGCCGACAGTCCGGGTCAGGTGCTGCTGCAGGTCGAGGACTCGGGCCCCGGCGTTCCCGAGGCCGAACGCGAGCTGGTGTTCCAGCCCTTCTACCGTGCGCTCGGCAACGACGCCGACGGCTCGGGCCTGGGCCTGTCCATCGTGCGCGAGATCGCGCGCCGGCACGGCGCCGGGGTGGCACTCGAAGACGCCCGGCCCGGCCGGCATCCGCCAGGCACGCGCTTGAGCGTGCGCTTTGCGCTCCGGGAGCTGGCGGGTCGCTGAGCGGGGAGGGCGCGTCAGTCCGGATTTTTTGGGGACAGCTGCGCCGCTGCGTCGGACGCGCCGTCGGCGCTGAGCACACTCGCCACGAGCCGCCGGGTGTAGGGGTGTCGGGGGGCGCTGAGCACCTCGGTCACGCTGCCGCTCTCGAGCACCGTGCCGTCCTTGAGCACCAGCACCTCGTGCGCCATGGCGCGGATGACCTCCACGTCGTGCGTGATGAGCAGGTAGCTCAGGCCCTTTTCCTTTTGCAGGCGCTGCAGCAGGCCCAGCACCTGCTGCTGCACGGTCACGTCGAGCGCGCTGGTGGGCTCGTCGAGCACCAGCAGCTGCGGCTGCACGATGAGCGCGCGCGCCACGGCCAGGCGCTGGCGCTGGCCGCCGGAGAAGGCGTGCGGGTAGCGCTCCAGCAGGTGCGGGTATTGCTCCTCGGTCAGGCCCACCTCGGCCAGTGCGGCCTGCACGCGCGTGCGGCGCTGGTCGGCGTCGAGTTCGGGCGCGTGCACCTTCAGCCCTTCGCCGACGATTTCTTGCACCGTCAGGCGCGGCGAGAGGGACGAGTACGGGTCCTGAAACACCACCTGCACGAGGCGGCGCAGCCGCTGGTTCGCCGGTGTGTTGTGCATCGCGGGCTGCTGCCACGCCTGACCACCGAGTTGCAACTGGCCCGCAGAGGGCAGCAGGCCCAGGATGGCCTGCGCCAGCGTGGACTTGCCCGACCCGGACTCGCCCACCACACCCAGCGTGCGGCCCGGCAACAGCCGCAGGCTGGCGCCCTGCAGCGAGACGAATTCCGCCTTGCCGAACCAGCCGCGCAGGCCGGGCCGCGGCGTGGGGTAGGCCACGCGCAGGTCCTGCACCTGCAGCACGGGGGCGGTGTCCGCTGGCGGGGCGACCTCGACGACGTCGCGGCGCGGCCGGCTGGCGAGCAGGCGGCGGGTATAGGCGTGCTGCGGCGCGCGAAACACGTCGGCCACCGTCCCCTGCTCGACCAGCAGGCCCTGCTCCATCACGGCCACGCGGTCGGCGAAGCGGCGCACCAGGTTCAGGTCGTGCGTGATGAGCAGCACGGCCATGGCACTGCTGCGTTGCAGGTCCGAGAGCAGGTCGAGGATCTGGCCGCGCAGCGTCACGTCGAGCGCGCTCGTGGGCTCGTCGGCGAGCAGCAGCCGGGGCGCGCTCGCCAGGGCCATGGCGATCATGGCGCGCTGGCGCTGGCCGCCGCTGAGCTGGTGCGCGTAGCTGTTCGCGCAGCGCGCGGGTTCGGAGATTCCGGTGCGGGCCAGCAGCTCCACGGTCGCCTGCGCGCATTGCGCGCCCGTGAGGCCCTGTTTGAGTTGCAGGACCTCGGCAATCTGCCTGCCGATGCCCATCAAGGGGTTGAGCGCGGTCATGGGCTCCTGGAACACCATGGCGACCTCGCCGCCGCGCACGCCGCGCATCTGGCGTTCGGACAGGGCCAGCAGGTCGCCGCGCCCCTGCAGCAGCGCCTGGCCGCTGACGCTGGCGTCGTCCGCCAGGCGCAGCAGGCTCAGCGCGGTGATGGTTTTTCCCGAACCGGACTCGCCCACCAGAGCGAGCTTCTCGCCCGCGGCAATGCGCAGGTCAATGCCCCGCACCACTTCCTTGGAGCCAAAGCGGACCCGGAGATTGCGCACGTCCAGCAGGGGCGGGGCGCAGGGCATGTCGGCGCCGGGACGAGCGGGAGCGTCGCTCATTGCGCGGCCTGGCGCGGGTCGAGCGCGTCGCGCAGTGCGTCGCCCATGAAGGTCAGCAGCAGCAGCGTGACGACCAGCACGCCAAAGGTGGACAGCGAAATCCACCAAGCGTCGATGTTGTTCTTGCCCTGGCTGAGCAACTCGCCCAGCGACGGTGTTCCGGGCGGAACGCCCAGGCCCAGAAAGTCGAGCGAGGTCAGCGCGAGAATCGCCGCGCTCATGCGAAACGGCAGAAAAGTGACCACGGGCGTGAGGCTGTTGGGCAGGATGTGGCGCCAGATGATCTGGCCATTGCCCACGCCCAGCGCGCGCGCGGCCTTCACGTAGTCCAGTTGGCGGTTGCGCAGGAACTCGGCGCGCACGTAGTCGGACAGGCCCATCCAGCCGAACAGGCTCAGCAGGATGAGCAGCAGCGCGACGCTGGGGGCAAACAGGGCGCTGAAGATGATCAGCAGGTAGAGCTCGGGCATGGAGCCCCAGATCTCGATGAAGCGCTGGAACGCCAGGTCTGTCCGGCCGCCAAAAAAACCCTGGATCGCGCCCGTGACCACGCCCAGCAGCACGCCCGTGACCGTGAGCGCCAGACCGAACAGCACGCTGATGCGAAAGCCGTAGAGCAGCTGCGCGAGCAGGTCGCGCCCCCGGTCGTCGGTTCCCAGCCAGTTCTCGCTGTTGGGCGCCGAGGGGCTGGGCTCTCGGGAAAAGTAGTTCAGCGTGTCCGGCCCGTAGGGGTTGAGCGTGCGCAGCGCCCAGTTGCCGTCCGCACGCAGGCGCTGTTTGATGAAGGGGTCGTGGTAGTCGGTGGGCGTCGCGAAGTCCCCGCCAAAGGCCGTCTCGGGGTAGTCGCGGAGTATCGGAAAGTAGGTCTGCCCCTGGTAGCGCACGATCAGCGGCCGGTCGTTGCACAGCAGTTCCGCGCACAGGCTGATCAGCACCAGGGTGGCAAAGATCCGCAGGCTCCAGTAGCCCAGCCGATTGCGCCGAAAGCGCAGCCAGGCACGGCGTGAGGGCGAGAGCGAAGGGGGGGAGGAAGCGGTGCCCATCGGGTCAATCAAACTTTACGCGCGGGTCCACCCACACATAGCACAGGTCGCTGACCAGCTTGGTCAGCAGCCCGATGAGCGTAAACAGATACAGCGTGCCCAGCACCACCGGGTAGTCGCGGCGGATTACGCTTTCGTAGCTCAGCAGGCCCAGGCCGTCGAGCGAGAACAGCGTCTCTATGAGCAGCGATCCGGTAAAGAACGCGCCGATGAAGGCCGCAGGAAAGCCCGTGACGATGGGAATGAGCGCGTTGCGAAACACATGCCGGTACAGCACCTGCCGCTCGGACAAGCCCTTGGCGCGGGCCGTGAGCACGTACTGCTTGCGGATCTCTTCCAGAAAGGCGTTCTTGGTCAGCATGGCCGTCGTGGCAAAACTGCCCAGCACCATGGCCGTGACGGGCAGCGTGATGTGCCACAGGTAATCTGCCACGCGCGCGCCCCAGCTCAGATCGTCCCAATGCGCCGAGGTCAGGCCGCGCAGCGGGAACCATTGCAACTGCCCGCCAAAGATCACCAGCAGCGCAACCCCGAGCACAAAGCCCGGGATCGCGTAGCCCGTCAGAACCAGCAGCGTGGTCACCAGGTCAAAGCGCGATCCGGCGCGCACCGCCTTGGCCACACCCAGCGGAACGGCCACCAGGTAGCTGATGAAAAAGCTCCATAACCCCAGGCTGACGGAGACCGGCAGCTTTTCCTTGATGAGGCTCCACACGTCCTTGTTCTGAAAAAAGCTCTGGCCCAGATCAAAGCGTGCGAACTGGCCGAGCATCTGCAGGAGGCGTTCGTGCGCGGGTTTGTCGAAGCCGTACAGGGTCTGGATTTCCTTTATCTGCTGCGCATCCAGTGTGCGCCGGGGACCCTGCCCCCCCCACTGCCCCTCCCGGCTGCTCAGTTGCGACACCAATTGCTCGACCGGACCGCCAGGCACAAGCTGGATCACGGCAAAGTTGATCAGCAGCACGCCCAGCAGCGTGGGAATCACCAACAGCAACCGGCGCAACAGGTAAGAGATCAAGCGTCCTCCGCGAACAGGGGCGCGACCCGGCGCAAGCGGCCTGGCAGTGCCGTCATGGGGTGGGTCCTGACCACCACATGGTCAGCAACCACGAACTGGCGAGCAGGTGCGGCGGCAATGTGTCCGGATGCCGCAGGTGCTTTTGGTGGGCCACGAAAAACTGCTTGCCAAAGTACATCGGCACCACGTAGTACTGGTGCAAGAGATAACGGTCCAGCGCCCGTGCACCAGCCGCAATGGCGCTGCGATCGGCACTGCCCACGATGCGCTCCACCAATTCGTCGACCACCGGATCTGCGATTCCCGGCAGATTCTGGCCACCGGGCTCCTTGGCCGATTGCGAGCCGAAGTCGTCATACAGTTCGTTGCCAGGGCTGGAAGAGCCACCCAGGATGGCGACTGCCAAGTCGAAGTCGAATGCATCGCGCCGCTTCTTGAGCAGGCTGGCGTCCACCAGTCGGTATTGCAAGGCGATTCCCAGGCGCATCAGGTTGCGCGCATAGGGCGCCAGAACCACTTCGGAAGACCGGTCGGAAAAGTCCAGGCGGATGATGAACGGCTGGCCTTGGGCATCGCGCAAGGCCCCATCACGCAACACCCAACCGGCATCCGCCAGCAATTGCGCGGCTTGCCGCAAGTTGGCGCGCAGCCCCTGGGCCGTGGCCCCGGTTCCCATGGCCCGGGGCAACGGGCCTTGCACCCCCCGCCAGTAGGCCTGGCGCTGGGTCAGCGAGTCGATCAAGGCCCGCTCCTGCGTGCTGATTTCGGGCTGGGCCATCAGGTCGGGATGGTTGTTGAAGTAGCTTTGCGTGCGCGCACGCCGGCCGTAGAAAATGCGCTGGTTCAGCCAATCGAAATCAAACGCCAAGTCGAGCGCCTGGCGCACGCGCCGGTCGGCAAACTGCGGGCGGCGCAGGTTCAGCGCCAGGCCTTGCATGCCGGTGCCGAGCTGGTGGGCGACTTCCAGCTTGACGATCTCGCCGGAGTCGAAGCGGCGTCCCCGGTACTTGCGCACCCAGGCGTTGATTCCCGTTTCCTCCATCGCGTCGATGTCACCGACCTTGAGCGCCTCCTCTTGCCCCAGTGCATCGCGGTAGTACTGGTAGTGGACTTCGTCAAAATTGAACATGCCCCGGCGTACCGGCAAACCAGCCGCCCAATAGTCGGCCCGGCGGGCGTAGACAATCGATTTGCCCAGGTCCAGGCGTCGGATCACATAGGGGCCGCTGGCAATGGGCGCGTCGTTTTGCATCTGGTCAAAAGGCTTGCCGCCGCCCCAGCGATGCGAGAACACCGGCAATTGCCCGAGGATCATGTGCAACTCGCTGTTGCGCCGCCGGAACTCGAACCGGATGCTGCGCTCTGCGAGCACCACGGCACGCTTGACGTCCGCCCAGTAGGAGCGAAACACCGGCGAAGCCTGGCGACTCATCAGGGTGTCGAACGAATGCTTGACATCCAGCGCCAGCACCGGGTCGCCGTTGGAAAAGCGCGCCTGCGGCCTGAGCCTGAACGTCACGCTCAGGCTGTCGGCTGCCAGTTCGATGTCCTCGGCCAGCAGCCCGTAGCGTGAAAAAGGTTCATCCTCGCTGGCCGTGGTCAGCGCGTCAAAGACCAGGCCGTATTCGGCAAAGACAAAGCCATTGCTGCTATGGCCCATGCCGGCTGCAATCCGCCCGCGCAAGGTAAAAGGGTTGAGCTTGTCAAAGCTGCCCTCGGCCGACAGCGTCAGCCGTCCGCCCTTGGGCGCCTGCGGGTTGACATAGTCGAAATGCGGGAACGACGCCGGGTACTTGGGCGCATACCCCATTCCCATGCCATGCGCGGCCCACGCCGGAGCAGCGCACAGCATCAGTAAAAAAAACCGCCAAAACCACATGCGACAATTCTGCACTACGCCGCATTCCACAGGAGAGAACGACCATGGGTTTTTGACTGGCAAAAGGCTGCTCATCACGGGCCTGCTGTCCAACCGCTCCATTGCCTATGGCATCGCCCGGGCTTGCCATGCGCAGGGTGCCGAACTGGCCTTCAGCTATGTGGGCGAGCGCTTCAAGGAGCGCATCACCGAATTTGCCGCCGAGTTCGGCTCCGGGCTGGTCTTTGATTGCGACGTGGCCAGCGACGCGCAGATCGAGCGCATGTTTGCCGACCTGTCCCGGGACTGGCCCCGGTTCGACGGCTTCGTGCACAGCATCGGCTTTGCCCCGCGCGAGGCGATTGCCGGCGACTTTCTCGAAGGTCTGTCGCGCGAGTCGTTTCGCGTTGCACACGACATCAGCGCGTACAGCTTTCCGGCGATGGCCAGGGCCGCGCTGCCGTACCTGAGCGACAGGTCCTCGCTCGTCACGCTGAGCTACCTGGGCGCGCTGCGCGCCATCCCGAACTACAACACCATGGGCCTGGCCAAGGCCAGCCTGGAGGCCAGCGTGCGCTACCTGGCCGAAGCGCTGGGCCCCAGGGGAATGCGCGTCAACGGCATCAGCGCCGGCCCGATCAAGACGCTGGCGGCCAGCGGAATCAAGGACTTTGGCAAGCTGCTGGCGCGGGTCGCGAGCGCGTCCCCGCTGCGCCGCAACGTGAGCATAGAGGACGTGGGCAATGTGGCCGCCTTCCTGTTGTCCGACCTGGCCGCGGGCATGACCGCGGAAATCAGCTACGTTGACGGCGGCTTTAGCCAGACGGCCGGCATCAGCCGTGACATGGTGACTTGACGACGCGGCCACTATGCTTCGCGCGGGCGGTCCATGCCGGGCAAGGGACGCGCCCGGGGCGCCTCGGCACGCAGGCGCTGCAAGGCCGCAAGGCAGTAGTGCGTGAACCAGAGCGACGAGAACGCGAAGACCAGGGTGTAGATCCAGATCGCCAGCGGCACGAGGATCAGGAACGCGGCAGCAAACACCGCCCCCGACGCCCACAGGATGCCGGGCGCTGCGCCCAGGTAGCCCGTGATGATGCCGATGCCCAGCAGGCTGCTGCGGTGGCGCCGGAAAATCTCTTGCCGCTCCTGCCGGCTGGCGTGCTCGGCGAGCGCGTCGAAGGCCAGCACCCGGTACGCCAGCCAGCCCCAGATCAGGGGCGGAAGGACGAGCACCAGCGGGGGCACGAACCACAGCGGAATCGATAGCACCAGGGCCACCAGGGCGAGCAGGGTGGAGCCAATCGACCAGGCCACGCTGGCCATGAAAGAGCCGCCCTTTTTGCGCTCCAGGTCCGGAAAGCGCCGCGCGGCGACCCAGGGCACCAGAGCCGGCGCCATGAGCAGCGCCACCACGAGCAGCGACAACACCACCAGAACGGGCGCCACGGCCAGGACCACGAGCAGCGGAGCGAGCACCGAGACCACGTCGCCCAGACCCGATTCCTGCATCCAGCGCCAGAGGCTGCTCACGAGCGCCGATGCGTCGAGCAGCGAGCGCATTCCCAGGACCGCCGCGTCCCAGTAGAAATAGCCCCACCCCAACGCCAAAGCCGCAATCAGCAGCAAGGGCAGCAGCGACAGGGCCAGCACGCGCGGCAGCAGGCAGCCGACCGCGGCGCGCCAGAAGGAATCGAACAGCAAATCCACTGGCGCGCGTCCTTTCGTCGTTTGGAGCCGGGGAACCCGCGGCGCGCCGAAGCGCTTGCGGGGCGTGGGGATGCTTGCAGAGAAATGCCTGGATGGCAAGCGGGCGCCCCTGCCGTCGGCCGGGTCGTGCGCTGTCACGTCCTGCCAAACAGCCGCAGAACCCCGCGCCACTGCTGCGACCAGAAACCCTGGCCATAGTCGCGCAAGCGCCCGTCCGCTCCGGGTTCCACTTGGTCGCGCACGCCCGTGGGGCCGTAGCGCGCATCGAAGTTGGCGCTGCGCAGGAGCATGTCCCACCAGGGCAGCAGCACGCCAAAGTTGGCGCCGCCCGGAACCACGCGCGGCTGCGCGCCCGACGCGCCGGCGCCCACGGACGGCACGGTCGTCTCATGGCCGATCCCGATGCCGTGGTGCAGGCGGTGAAAGCGGGGACTGATCCACAGCCGCTCGCCCCAGCGGCCAAAGCCGAGGCGCAGATTCGCGTGCTGCAGGTTCTCGCTGAGCTGCGTGATGGCGACGATGGCGATGAACTGGCCCGGCATCACGCCGATGAACTGCGCCACGGCAACGAGCAGCGCGTCGCGCAGCAGGTCGTCGAGCAGATGGTTGCGGCTGTCGCTCCACATGGTCATCTGCCGCTGCGCGTGGTGCAGGGAATGCAGGCGCCACCACCACTCAAAATGGTGTTGCGCGCGGTGTATCCAGTAGCCGAAGAAATCGAGCACCAGCAGGTACAGCAGCAGGCTCACCCAGGGGACGTCGGAGACGCCCGGCCAGACGCCGTCGAGGTGGAAGGTGCTGACGCCGGCCACCCGCAGGGCGCCGAAGAGCGCGTCCGCGAGCGGCTCCACGGTAGCGAACAGGCCCAGCCGGAACAGGCCCAGCCGATGCACCAGGGTGTAGAGAATGTCCGTGCGGATCGTCGCGCGGTCGGTCACGGGCTCCACGGGCCAGAGGCGCTGCAGCGGCCCGATCAGCAGCCCGATCACCCCCAACTGCAACAGGCCCACGAGCAGCCAGCCGCAAGCCGCGTAGCCGTCTTCCAGAAAACTGGCCCAGCCCATGGAAAACATCAGCGGCTGCAGCAGGCTTTCAAAAAGCCACTGCTGCAGGCCGTCGAAGCCGTCGCTCAGCCATTGCGCCATCGCGCGATCGCTCCGTCGATCCCGCGCCGCGTCAGCGCACTGCCGGCGCTGCCAGCGCAGCGTAATCGGGGTGCTCGCGCAGGGTGCGAAAACAGAAACCCCGCTGCTTCAGGCCCACGATCAGGGGCTCGAGCACCGCGGGGGCCCAGGGGTCTTTGCGCGACCAGATCCCCAGGTGCGCCAGAAGGATGTCGCCGCTGCGCACGCTCTGCAGCGCCCGGCGCAGCAGCGCCGCGTTGCTGACCTGTTCGCTCGCCAATTCGTCGCCGAGAAACCCGGTCGGAGACCAGCCCACATGGGTGTAGCCGCAGGCGCGCGCGCTGGCGAGCAGGCGCGGCGAGGTCTTCCCGCCCGGGGCCCGGAACAGCGGCAGCGGCGCCCTGCCGGTCAGCGCTTGCAGACGATCGGCCGCGCGGGCGATTTCTGCGCAATATTCGGCGGCCGAGAGCACGAGACTTTGCCCCGCGCGCGGGCCGGCGCTGGGTCGCACACGAAACGCGGGGTCCTGCGCGCTCCCCAGGTCGGCGCGCCAGCCGACGTGGCTCCAGGTGTGCGAGGCGAATTCGTGCCCCTCGGCAGCGCGGGCACGCCACCAGGGCGCCCAGTGGTCGCCCAGGCTGCCGTCACCTTGTTTGGTGCGCCGTTGGCGGCAAAAAAGCTCACCCGGACCTGCTGGCGTTTGAGCACCTCGGCGACCAGCGGGGCAATCTCCATATGGCCCGTGTCAAACGTAAGGTACAGCGGCTGGTTGCAGTCCCCCTGGGCGCCGGCGCCCGGGATAGGCGCCGCAAACGCCAGCAGCAAGACGGCCCATCGGCGGCCGCAGCCTGCTGCGCGAGAGCCCGCAGCGCGCATGCGCCCACCCACCCGGTCAACGCGGCGCATGCTGCAGCGTCCACACGCCATGCGGAGACTTGCCCACCGTGACCTGCCGCACGACCTGCTTGGCGTGGGTATCGACGATCGAGAGCCTGCGCGCCCAGCGCGCGCTGACGTAGATGAACCGGCCGTCGGCGGACAGGTCCATGCAGTCGGGCCCGCCGGGAACGGGGTAGGACTCGACCAGCTGCTGCGTGTGCATGTCGATCTTGCTGATGGAGTTCGCGACGCGGTTGCTCACGTACAGATGGCGGCCGTCACCCGCGGCCCTGAATGCATGCGCTCCACTGCCCGTCCTGATCCTGTGGACGCTCACGGGTTCGGGTCCGGAGACGTCGAACACCTCGACGGCGTCGTCGCCGGTCAGGCCGACGAACAGACGCTTGTCGTCCGCGCTGCCATAGATGTCTGCCGGCATGGCGCCGGTCTGGACACGCCACCGGATGCGCTGGGTCGCGAGGTCGATGGCGACCAGTTCATCGCTGTCCTGCATGGTCGCGTAGACCGTGGTGCTGCGGCTGTCGATCCACAAATGGCTGGGTGTGCGCGCGGTAGCGACCCGCTGCACGAGCGCCAGGTCCTTCCCGTTCCAGTGATAAAGATCCACATGGTTCAAGCGATTCGCCGCAGTCACGAACCACTTCATGTCGGGGCTGAAACGCAGGTGGTAGGGATCGACGATGCCGCGCACGGTGCGCTGCACCTGGGCTGTGCGCGGATCGACAAAGGTCAGCGAATCGTCCAGCGCGTTCGCCACGATGAGCGACTTCTCGTCGGGTGTGAGGTAGAGATGGTGCGGCTCCTTGCCCACGGCAATGCGCGCCGTCTCGGTCCAGGTCACCGGATCGACGACGCTGACATCCGCATCCAGAGAGTTCAGGACGAACAAAGGCGGGACCTCTGCGAGTGCCCCATGCATGAAGATCCAGAACCCGCCGAAGGCGGCGCACGCGCGCGCAATCGAAAACATCTTCACGGAATCGCTTTCAACACAGCCCGAGAGTCTAGCGCCGGACCCGCTCCCGATCTGCGTCCAAACGCAACATGGCCTGCGGTCTCTTCCCGGCTCGCCCGCCGTCCCCGGTGGGCGTTCCTGGCACTTGGGGGAAATGTACGCAGTCCGCGTCGCCGTTGTGCGCACATCGCGGCGCGCCATGCGGCCCAGGATTTTTGTGTAACCGACACTTTCTGCGGCGCCATGCTTGAAGTAGGATCGCCCGGGCGCGCGCATCTGCCGGGTGAGAAGCAGTGAAACCTTCTGCGCACCCGATTCCGACAACAGGCAAAGGAACTCAAGAATGGTTGATACCGTCAAATTTCACTCCGCATATACCGCCACGGCCGACGCATCCATGCAGGATGTCTGGGCGATCTGGGTGGACGTGAATCATTGGATGCAGTGGGACAAGGGCATTGCACACGCAGAAATCCGCGAAAACTTTCAGGTTGGTAATGCGTTCTCATTGACCCCGCAAGGCGGCGAGCCGATCCAGGTTCATTTGAAGACCGTCACGCAGGGCGAAGAGTTCTCCGACGAAGCCGTGTTGCCGTTTGGCGTGATCCGCAACGTGCATTGCATGCAAATGCTTGGCAAGAAGCTGCAACTCACGCACGAGGTTCATGCCGAGATCAAGGAAGAGGCCGCAGGCTTCTTCGGCAAGGAAATCTGGCCGCACATGCAGTCCGGACTGCCGGAGTCGGTGAACAACATCATTGCGCTGGTCCAGGCGCAGTGACACCGCGAAGGGTCGAATTTGAGCAAACAGCAAACAAAGAGCAGCATGGCGAAGTATTGGTGTGGCGTCGTCTCAAAGGAACACATCATGCGCGGTGTGGCGGGTGGATTCTGCCAAGTCTGCCACGGCAAGCGGGCCCCGTTGGCGCGCATGTCCATTGGCGACGGCATCGTCTTCTATTCGCCGGTGACAAAATTCCAGGGCGACGAGAAATGCCAGAAATTCACCGCGATCGGCAAGGTGATCGGCAACGAAACCTACCCGTTCCAAATGGCGCCGGATTTCATTCCCTATCGGCGCGATATCGGGTATCTCGATAGCGCGATGGACGCACCGATCCGGCCGATGCTCGAGCAGCTCTCATTCACCCGCGGCAAAACGAGCTGGGGATTCCCGTTCCGGCGCGGGCATTTCGAGATAACCGAGGAGGATTTCCAGCTGATTACGCAATCCATGCTGCCGGATTCCTGGGAAAGCGTCTGCTCGGGAATCGCCGCCGGCAAACCGGCCGGTCCGGATCTGTTTACCCGGCTGGACTGAGCATGGTCGATCGGGCCGGGATCGACGCGGCGACATGGGGTGCAACAGGGTTTGCGCTTGGCGCGGGCCGCATTTTCAACAATACAGGGGAACGCATTGACAGCTATTCAACAAAAGACCACCAAGGTGGCACTCGTCACCGGCGGGTCGGGTGGTATTGGCAGTGAAATCGCCCGCCGCCTGGCGATCGACGGCTTTGCCGTCATGATCGCCTATTCAAAGTCGGCTGAGGCGGCGGAGAAAATCCTGCATGCAATCGCGCAAGCCGGCGGTGAAACTGCGCTGGTGCGTGCAGACGTCTCGAATGCCAAGGACGTGCAGGAGGCATTCGACGCGACGATCAACCGTTTCGGCCGCATTGACGTGCTCGTCAACAATGCCGGCGTCATTGCCCCCGGCATGATCGCCGACGTGATCGAGGACACTTACGACACCGTGTTCGACGTGAACGTGCGCGGCGCTCTGTTGGCGATGCGGGAGGCCGCGAAGCGGCTGCAAGACGGTGGTCGCGTGATCAACATCTCGTCCACCCTGGTCGGCGCGCCGATCCCCGGCTCTGCCCTGTATGCGGCGAGCAAGGCGGCGCTCGAAGCGTTCAGCCGTGTCCTCTCCAAGGAGATCGGTCCGCGGGGCATCACGGTGAACACGCTGCGGCTGGGTGCAACCATTCCGGGCATGTTCGCCAAGGCACCGCCGGAGCGACAAGCGGCTTTCGCCGCCGCTTCGCCGTTCAAGCGCCTGGGCACGCCACAGGACGCTGCCGAGGCCGTTTCCTTTCTGGCCAGCGAAGGGGGGCGCTGGGTGACGGGGCAGGTCATCACGGTAGATGGCGGGGCGACCTGAACCCGATAGAGACAGGAAAGACGGGAAAATTTTCTGTAACGACTCAGCCGCTTCGCCGCAGGCCATTGACCGGCGCGCCACCGCCGGCATGTGAGAATCGGAACCCGATTCCCACATTCACCGAAAGAGAGCGACCCATGCCTACGCGCCGCGCCACCAAGATCGTTGCCACCCTGGGTCCTGCGTCGAGTGACCCGGCGCTGCTCGAGGCCATGATCCGTGCAGGGGTCAACGTGGTCCGGCTGAACTTCAGCCATGGCAAGGCGCAGGACCATATCGACCGGGCCGCCAGCGTGCGCGCGGCGGCGCAGCGCGCCGCGCGCGAGGTGGCGATCATGGCCGACCTGCAAGGGCCGAAGATCCGCGTGGGCAAGTTCGCCGAGGGCCGGGTCGAACTCAAATCGGGCGCGCGCTTCGTCCTCGACGCTTCGCGCACCGAACCGGGCGACGTCCAGGGCGTGGGGCTGGATTACAAGGAGTTGCCGCGCGACGTGCGGGCGGGCGATCTGCTGTTGCTCAACGATGGCCTGATCGTGCTCACCGTGGACGCCGTGCGCGGCGAGGAGGTGCACACCACCGTCAAGGTGGGCGGCGAGTTGTCGAACAACAAGGGCATCAACAAGAAGGGCGGCGGCCTGACGGCGCCTGCGCTGACGGCCAAGGACATGGAAGACATCCGCACGGCCATGGGCTTTCAGGCCGACTACGTCGCGGTGAGCTTTCCGAAGAACGCAACCGACATGGAAATGGCGCGCCAGCTGTGCAACGTGGCCGCGTCGGAGACGCGCCACCGGCCGGGGCTGATCGCGAAGATCGAGCGCGCCGAAGCCATTCCGCATCTGGAAGCCATCCTGCGCGTGAGCGACGGCATCATGGTGGCGCGCGGCGACTTGGCGGTGGAGGTGGGCAACGCGGCGGTGCCCGCGCTGCAAAAGAGGATGATCCGCATGGCGCGCGAGCTCGACAAGGTCGTGATCACCGCCACGCAGATGATGGAGAGCATGATCACCAACCCCGTTCCCACCCGGGCCGAGGTCAGCGACGTGGCCAACGCCGTGCTCGACGGCACCGACGCGGTGATGCTCAGCGCCGAAACCGCCGCCGGCCGCTACCCGCTCGAGACCGTGGAAGAAATGGCCACCATCTGCGCCGCGGCCGAGGCCGCGCAGGACCGCCGGCTCGACGCCGATTTCACGGACCGGACCTTTGGCCGCATCGACCAGTCCATCGCCATGGGCGCGCTGTTCACGGCGCACCACCTGGGCGCCAAGGCCATCGTGGCCATGACCGACAGCGGGGCGACGGCGCTGTGGATGAGCCGGCACAGCATCCACGTCCCGATCTACGCGCTCACCCCCAAGGTGGCGACGCAGCGCAAGATGGCCATGTACCGCAATGTGCGCCCCCTGCTGATCGACACCAGCGCCGACCGCGACACCGCGCTCGCGCAGGCCGAGCGCCACCTCAAGAGCCGCGGCATCGTGCAGCAGGGCGATGTCTACGCCATCACCTGCGGCGAGCCCATGGGCGCCCCGGGCGGGACGAACATGCTGAAGATCTGCGTCGCCGGGTAGCCCGCGGAGTGGTTCGTTGCGGCGGCCCGGGACTTCATGGCTGCCGCAGCCCCCACACCAGCAGACCAAGGCACGCTGCGCCCAGTACCAGCACGGCCCCGGTGAGGCGCCGGGCGCGCAGGCGCAGCGTTTCCACGGCGCGCACCACCTGGGCGGTTTGCTCGGCCAGGGATTCGATCAACGCGGCGCAGTCCTGCTGCTCCTGTTCCAGGCACCGGACCCGCTCGCGCAGCTGCTGCAACTGCACGTCGGTGGGGAGCGCGGATTGCCCGTCTGCGCCCTGCACCAGGGCGGTGGACTGCGCGGTGTTCCCTGCGCGCCGGTTTCTGAGCAGCTTTCTGGCGGCTTGCAGGACCTGGGGCGTGGCCTCGATGACCTGGCCCCAGGGGACCAGCTTGAGCACCGTGAACCAGGCGGCCACTTCAAAGCACCTCGCTCGCAAAGTCTGCCAGGCGCGAGCGCTCGCCGCGCGCCAGCGTGATGTGGCCGCCGTGCGGCCAGCCCTTGAAGCGGTCCACCGCGTAGGTCAGTCCCGAGGAGCCTTCCGTGAGGTAGGGGGTGTCGATCTGCGCCAGGTTGCCCATGCAGATGATCTTGGTTCCCGGGCCGGCGCGCGTGATCAGCGTCTTCATCTGTTTGGGCGTGAGGTTCTGCGCCTCGTCGATGATCACGTACTTGTTCAGGAAGGTGCGCCCGCGCATGAAACTCATGCTCTTGATCTTGATGCGGCTGCGGATGAGTTCGTTCGTCGCGGCGCGCCCCCATTCGCCGGCGTTGCCGCCGTCGCCCTTGGCCAGGAACTCCAGGTTGTCGTCGAGCGCGCCCATCCAGGGGCCCATTTTTTCCTCTTCGGTCCCGGGCAGGAAGCCGATGTCCTCGCCCACGCTCACCGTCGCGCGGGTCATGATGATCTCGGTGTAGCGGCGCTCGTCGAGCACCTGGGTCAGGCCCGCAGCGAGTGCCAGCAGGGTCTTGCCGGTGCCTGCCGTCCCGGTCAGGGTGACGAAGTCGATCTCGGGGTCCATGAGCAGGTTCATGGCGTAGTTCTGCTCGCGGTTGCGCGTGGTCACGCCCCATACTGCGTGCCGGGTCGATCCATAGTCCTTGAGCGTGCGCAGCACCGCCGTCTTCTCGCGGATCTCGCTGACCCGCGCGAACAGGCTGGGTTCGCCGGGTGCCTCGAAGAAGACGAACTGGTTGATCATCAGCTGCGCAACGACGGGGCCGCCGATGCGGTAGTACACCTGCGCGCCGCTCTGCCAGCTCTCCATGTTCTTGCCGCTCTTGGCCCAGAAGTCGGGGGGCAGGGCGAGCACGCCCGCGTAGAGCAGGTCGCCGTCTTCCAGCGTCTTGTCGTTCTGGTAGTCCTCGGCGGCCAGGCCCAGCGCGCGCGCCTTGACGCGCATGTTGATGTCCTTGGACACGAGCACCACCTCGCGCGGGGCGTGCAGCGTGCGCAGGGCCTGGACCACGCCCAGGATCTGGTTGTCCGCCTTTCCCGGGGGGAAGCTGATGGGCAGGCTGTAGTCCAGCGCGGCGGTCTGGAAGAACAGATGGCCGCCGGCCGCGCGCTGGCCGGTGGAATCCAGCCGGAGCCCCTGCGCCATGTCGGCGCCCTGGGCGGCCGCGGCCAGCGCGTCGAGCGTGCGGCTGGCCTGGCGGCCGTTGCGCGCCACCTCGGTCATGCCTTTCTTGTGGCTGTCGAGCTCTTCGAGCACGATCATGGGCAGGAAGATGTCATGCTCTTCAAACCGGAACAGACTCGTGGGATCGTGCAGCAGCACATTCGTATCCAGCACGAAGAGCTTGGCCGGGCCTTGCGCTGCGGGTTTCTTGCTGCGTGCGCCGGACGGGATCGGGGGGGCCACGCTCGGACCCGCGGAGGACGCGGCGTTGGCTCCCTGCCTCTGGCGCGTGCCGCTTGCGCGTGCGCGCGTCTCGACCTGGGTGGGTGGTGGTGGTGCGGCGTGCGCTGCCGCTGCGGCCAAGGCTGGTTCCGGACGCTGCGGCTTGCGCCTTGCGCGGGCTGCGGATGGCGCACGGGCAGGCTCCTGGGCAATCGGCGCGCTCACCGGGGGCTGCGGCGCACGGGCGGGCGCGGTGATCGCAAAGGCTTCGGGCGCAAGGAGCGCGGCGCGCCGGCTGGGGGCGGGGGGCAGGGGCATGGTGGCAGGAACCTCGGTCGGTAATGCGCGGTCAGTGAAAGCAAAAAAACCGCCTGGAGACCCAGGCGGCTTTCGGGAGGGGAGCGGCTGGGGATCCCCATTGCGCCCGGAGAATCAGGCGGCCTTTTTCAGGGCTTTGATGGATTTCACGGTCTTGAGGACTTCATCCACGTGGCCTGGCACCTTCAGGCCGCGCCACTCCTGCGCGAGCAGGCCATCGGGGCCGATCAGGAAGGTGCTGCGCTCTATGCCCTTGACCTTCTTGCCGTACATGATCTTGTTCTTCACCACGCCGAACATGTGGCACATTTTTTCTTCGGTGTCGGCGATGAGTTCAAACGGCAACTCCAGCTTTTCCTTGAAATCGTCGTGCGACTTCATGTTGTCGCGCGACACGCCGAACACGGCGGCGCCAGTCTTCACGAAGTCCTTGTAGCGGTCCCGAAACTGCATGGCTTCGGTGGTGCAGCCGGGCGTGTTGTCCTTGGGGTAGAAATAGAGGACCAGAATCTGGCCCAGGTGCGAAGTGTTGGAGACCTTGAGACCACCGGTTGCGTTGGCTTCAAATTCGGGAAGGGGTTTGTTGACAACGATCGCCATATCGCTTCAGGTCTCTCAGGATGTAGTCGTTGGTAAGCCAGCGGGTCAGTCATCGCGGTGCCGGGGCGCGCTCCTGACCGAATCCGGCGATTTTACCCTGAAATCGTTTCCCGACCAATCGCGCGGCCGTGGACCCTCACGGCGCCCGGGGCAGGGCGCATCAGGCTTCCAGCAGGAGGGCCGCGGCCACCTCGCGGCCTTCGCCGGCCAGGATGTTGTAGGTGCGGCAGGCGGCGCGCGTGTCCATGCTCTCCAGGCTCAGCCGGCGGGCGATCAGGGGCGCAAGCCACGCCGCGGGAGGAAAGCGGGTGCGGGCGCCGCTGCCAAACAGGATGATCTGCGCGTCCAGGGCGGCGAGCTGCGCGAAATGCTCCGGCCTCAGATCCTCGAAGCGCGCGCAGGGCCATTCCTGGCGCAGACCGCCGGAGCCGATGATGACGCTGCGGGTGATTTTCTCCGCGCCCATGCTGATCCAGCCCGGGCCGTAGCCGCTGATGGTTTGCGCGGTCGATGGGTCGGGCTGGAATTTCATGGGCTGTCGGCAGGCGGGAGGAGGTGGTGCAGACGGCGGCGTTGCCGGTCCGTGCGCAAACTACAATCATAGGCTCAGGTACCGAACCACCCCGCCAGCGCATGAAAACCGTCCAGAAATCCGCCAAGCTCGCCAATGTCTGCTACGACATCCGGGGGCCGATCATGGACGCGGCCAGGCAGATGGAGGAAGAGGGCCACAAGATCATCCGGCTCAACATCGGCAATCTGGCGGTGTTCGGCTTCGACGCGCCCGAGGAAATCCAGCAGGACATGATCCGCAACCTGCCCAATTCCTCGGGCTACTCCGACAGCAAGGGAATCTTCGCGGCGCGCAAGGCCGTGATGCACGAGACGCAGAAGCAGGGCGTCGAGGGCGTCACGCTCGACG
>NZ_AFAL01000351.1 GCF_000193225.1 Verminephrobacter aporrectodeae subsp. tuberculatae At4
GCCCCAGCGGCGCGCGACGTCGTCGCGCAGCACGCCGGCGCGCGCGCTGCCCTCGGCCAGCGCGGGCATGTGCGCGCGCTCCAGCCCGCAGGCCTGCAGCAGGGGGTCGCTCCAGGCGCGCGCGCCCACGTCGAGCCACAGCGTTCCCGAGGCGTCGGACATGTCGCTCACGGCCTGGCCCGTGAGCTGCAAGCGCAGCCAGTCCTTGGGCAGCAGCACGCGGCGGATTTGCGCAAACAGCGCCGGTTCATGCGTGCGCAGCCACAGCAGCTTGGGCGCGGTAAAGCCCGGCATGGCGCGGTTGCCGGTGATCTGTCGCGCCGCAGGAACGGCGCGCTCCAGGGCGGCGCATTCGGCGTCCGCGCGGCCGTCGTTCCAGAGGATCGCCGGGCGCAGCACCTGCTCCTGCGCACCGAGCAGCACGGCGCCGTGCATCTGGCCCGACAGGCCGATGCCGCGTATCTGGCGCCACGCGGCCGGGGCCTGCGCGCGCAGCTGCGCCACGGCGCGCTCGAGCGCGGCCAGCCAGTCGGCGGGGTGCTGTTCGCTCCAGGTCGGCTGCGGGCGGTGCTGCGCCAGGGCGGCGTCGGCCGTGGATTGCGGCTGCTGCCGTTCGTCCAGCAGCAGGAGCTTGACGCCGGAGCTGCCCAAATCGATTCCGAGGTACATGGTCGTTCCTTCAGCGGGGTTGTCCAGCGCATCCTATGGCGTATTACGCCGTGGTCTGGCGCACGGCCCGCTCCCAGTTGGCCATCAGCTCCTGCGCGCGGGCGCTGTCCAGGCTGGGCTCGAAGCGGCGCTCGGCGCGCCACAGCTGCGCGATCTCGTGCGTGCTGCGGTACACGCCGCTGGACAGGCCCGCCAGGTAAGCGGCGCCCAGCGCGGTGGTTTCGATCACCGCGGGGCGCAGCACCGGGATGCCCAGCAGGTCGGCCTGGAACTGCATCAGCAGGTCGTTCGCGCAGGCGCCGCCGTCCACGCGCAGTTCATGCACCGGGGCGGCGCCTGCGGCTGCGGCGTCGCGGCCCATGGCCTGCAGCAGCGCAGCGCTCTGATAGGCGATGCTCTCGAGCGCCGCGCGCGCAATATGGGCCAGCGTGCTGCCGCGCGTCAGGCCCGTGATGGTGCCGCGCGCGTCGGGCTTCCAGTACGGGGCGCCCAGGCCGGTGAAGGCCGGAACCAGCAGCACGCCGCCCGCGTCGGGAACGCTGCGCGCCAGGGCCTCGACCTCGCCGCTATGGGCGATGGCGCGCAGGCCGTCGCGCAGCCACTGCACCACGGCGCCAGCGACGAAGACGCTGCCCTCCAGCGCGTAGGCCCGCTCCGGCGCGATCTGCGCCGCGCTGGTGGTCAGCAGGCCGTTCTGGCTGGTCTGGAATCGGGCGCCCAGGTGCATGAGCATGAAGCAGCCCGTGCCATAGGTGTTCTTGGTCATTCCCGCGCCAAAGCAGGCCTGGCCGAACAGCGCGCTTTGCTGGTCGCCTGCGACGCCGCCGATGCGGATGCCGTGGCCCAGCAGGTCGGGCGCGGTGTCGCCAAAGTGCGCGCTCGACGGCAGGACCTCGGGCAGCAGCGACCGGGGGATGCGCAGCAGGGCCAGCAGCGCGTCGTCCCAGCGGTTCTCGTGCACGTCGAACAGCATGCTGCGCGCGGCGTTGCTCACGTCGGTCGCGTGCAGCTGGCCGTGGGTGAGATTCCACATCAGCCAGCTGTCCACGGTGCCAAAAGCCAGCTCGCCGCGTTCGGCCTGCGCGCGCGCGCCGGGAACATGGTCGAGCAGCCATTGCAGCTTGCTGCCCGAGAAGTAGGCGTCGATCAGCAGGCCCGTTCTCGCCTGGATCGCGGCGCCGTGGCCCTGCGCACGCAGCTGCGCGCACGCGGGCTCGGAGCGCCGGTCCTGCCAGACGATGGCGTGGTGCACGGGCTGGCCGGTCTTGCGGTTCCACAGCACGGTGGTTTCGCGCTGGTTCGTGATGCCCACGGCGCGCACGGCGCTGGCGGCGATTCCCGCCTGGTGCAGCGCAGCGCGCGCCGTGGCCAGCTGGGTGCGCCAAATCTCCAGCGGGTCGTGCTCCACCCAGCCGGGCCGGGGATAGATTTGCGTCAGCTCCAGCTGCGCCTGCGCGACGCTGCGGCCCTGTTCGTCAAAGACGATGCTGCGGGAGCTGGAAGTGCCTTGGTCGAGCGCGAGCAGATAGGTCATGGGGGCGGGCAGGGAGTGGATGAGAGCGCATGCAAACGCGGGCGGGGGTGGCTGGCAGATTCTCCAGATGCCAGTCCGTATCGCTGACGATGAATGCCTCATCAGTCAACGAAGGACGGATCTCTTCAGGAATGATCCGGCCCAGGTGCGGGATCGAGATCAGGACTGGAACAATGCCGGCATGGAGGTCGAAGACGGGAACGGTCATGGGGGCCTTTTTCAGGAAGATACAGGAGGAGCGTCGTTGGCTTGCGACCGCACCACGATGGAGTCGGAGGACAGATGGGGCATAGCCTTGTGCAGGGCCGGCAGCAGTTCGCGCCGCATGGACTGGTGCGTGAGGTTCACGATTTCGTCGGCCGTCCGCGTCCATTCCGCGTCGCGGCACAGCAGGTGGAAGTCCCGGTATCCGAGCCGGGCGGCGGGTAGCGTCAGCACCTGCACTTGATCCAGCCAGGCGCGCGACTGCCATAGGCACAGCGGTGTGCTGATGGCCCAGCCCAGCCCCGCTGCCACCATGCTGAGCAGCGGGTCCGTGGCGTCGAACGCGAAGCGCTGAGGCATTTCCAGCCCCAGGTGCCGCAGAAAGCGCTCGACCTGCTGGCCGATCACCGAACGCGTGGTGTAGCGGATCAGCGGCAGCGCGCCGGCGCGCTCCTTCAGGTCGCGCAGGTGGGTGATCGGGTCGAGCGGGCGCCCCGGCGCAAAGACGGCCACCCAGGATTCAGAGAACAGCAGGCGGTGCGAGACCCGTGCATCCGTGGGCAGCTCGGTGCAGACGGCCAGATCCAGGTCGCGGGCCAGAAGCTGGGCATTCAGGCCCGGCGTGAGGCCGGACCACAGCTGCAGCTGACGCGCGGATGCCGACAGCGCACGGATGAGCGATGGTCCCACCGTCGCAGCGAATGAATCCACGCAGCCGAGACGGATCTGCGCGTGATCCTGGCGGACGCTCTGGCGCAGGCGGTCCGCGATGGTGCGCGCATCTGCCAGCAGGCCGTTGGCCATCTCCAGCAGCAGCTCCCCTGCGCGGGTGGCGCGTGCCGGCCGCACCTCGCGATCAAGCAACTGCACGCCGTACGCCGATTCGAGCACCTTGATGGTCTGGCTGATGGCACTCTGGCTCACGCCCAGCCGCTGGGCCGCAGCGGCCATCGAGCCCGACGCACAGACGGTCACGAAGGTATCGAGCGCGTGGAGGTCAGGCAGTGCGTGTGCACGCCGCACCGGCGGGCCACCGGCTTGCAGAGATGCAGGGGCCTTGCGGGTCATGGTGGATGGATGTTCCTCTTGAAAGGTCCGTGGAACCGAACCTGAAATAAAACAGATATTGATCTTTATATTTACTTCAGTAAAGGCCGAAAGAAAGCAGCGCTCCTAAGCTGGCGTCCATTCGTCCACCACGCGGGAACAGACATGGAAAGTTTTGACGCAATCGTGATCGGCGCCGGTGTCATCGGCAGCTCGGTCGCCTACCATCTGGCCCACCTGGGCTGCAAGAAGGTACTGGTTCTGGAGCGCACACAGATCGGCTCCGGCACCACGTCTCAGTCCAGTGGCATCCTGCGTACCCACTACTCGGTCATCGAGAACGTGCGGCTGGCACAAGCGTCCTGGGAGGTGTTCAACGACTTCCAGAACTACCTGGGCGACGCGGACGCCGCCTCGGGCCTGGTCCAGTGCGGCTACCTGATTGCCGCGCCCGAAGGCCCCAAACTCGCGCCGCTGGAGGCCTCGCTCAAGGCACAACGGGCCCAGGGCATCGAGGTGCAATTTCTCAGCCGCGAGCATGCGTCGGAGTTGCTGCCCATCGCCCGCTTCGACGACGCCGCGCTGATCGGCTACGAGCCGGAGGCTGGCTTCGCCGATGCCTACCTGGTCGCAACCAGCTTCGCCCGGGCGGCGCGCCGTCAGGGCGTCAAGATCATCGAGGGTGTGGCAGTCGAGAAACTGCTGCTCGAAGGCGGCAAGGTTGCCGGCGTGCAGACCGCGGTGGGCACCTTCTTCTCGGGCACGGTCATCAGCACCCAGAACATCTGGGCGACCGACATCGAACGCTGGACCGGCATCCCCTGCCCGGTCGTGCCCGAGCGCCACAGCGTGCTGGCGCTGGAAGGACCCCGGGCCTACACCTCCCGGATGCCGGTCTGCAAGGACCTGGGATCGCCCGGCATGCTGTACTGCCGGAGCTACGGCGGCACCCAGATGCTGGTGAGCGAAGGCATCGTCGGCGAGACATTGCCCACGCCGGACAACGCGCAGGGCGACGTCAGCATGGACTACATGCTGGAAGTCGGCGGCCAGGTGGCCGAACGCTTCCCCTCCTACGAAACCGCTGGCGTGGCCTCGTCGTGGACCGGCGTCTACGACGTGACACCCGACTGGAACCCCGTGCTTGGCCGCCTGCCGGATCTGCCGGGCCTGGTCGTGGGCTATGGCTTCTCGGGCCACGGCTTCAAGCTGTCGCCCGCGGTGGGCCGCCTGCTCGCCCAATCGGCCCTGGGCCTGAAGACCGAGGTGGACATCACCCCCTATGCACTCGAGCGCTTTCGTACCGGCAAGCTGCTGACCGGAAAGTATGGGCTGGGTGCCGTCTCCTGACGACTGCCCCGGCAGCATCCTCCCCCGGATTCGAAGAACAGACCATGCACATGTCAGTCTGGCTTGCCTGGCGGGCAGCCTGCCCACGGCCTGGCAGTTGTACCTGCCCCAGCAATGGGCCGATGACAGGGTGCGGCGCGAGAAGGCCGGTGTGCCCGAACCTGCCCTACCCACGCATTACAAGCCTCGCGGAAGCCCCGCGCACGCAGCGCCACGTCCGATCGTCGATCACAACTTTGCGGCTGCGTATGGTTCGCGTCGATGGCAATGACGCGTTTGCCGGCGCGTGCCAAATAGATGGATCGCGAGCGTGGCACCGGCACAGCGCGCGCCAACAATCAGGGCGTCCAACACGGAGGGACTTCTTTTAGAGTGAAGCCGGGAATCGTTGAAAGAGCACCGAAGCGTTGACACCTCCGAACCCGAACCCGTTGGATAGGGCAATCTGGATGGGGGTACGACGCGCCGTCGGCCCGATCAGATCGAGGCCCATCGCGCACTCGTCGAGGTGCTCCAGATTGAGCGTGCCAGGCAGAACTCCGTCTCTGAGCGCAAGAACGGAGAACACCGCCTCGATGGCACCCGCCGCTCCCAGCAAATGCCCCGTCGCCGATTTGGTGGAGGAAATGGCGGGGCCTGCTGCTCCTGTTCCGAACACTGTCTTCAAGGCAGCGATTTCTCCGGCATCGCCAACCGGCGTCGATGTAGCGTGCGCATTCACGTAGTCCACACGATTTGGCGCCATTTCCGCCATTGCCAGGGCCAGCTTCATCGCCCGCACGGCACCCGAGCCATCATCGGGGCCGGCCGTTATGTGATAGGCATCCGAGGTGGTTCCGTAGCCGATGACTTCGGCGATCGGGCGAGCGCCGCGCGCAACTGCATGGTCCAGCGCCTCGACCACCAACATGGCTGCGCCTTCACCCATCACGAACCCGTCACGGTCGCGATCGAAGGGGCGCGAAGCACGAGTCGGTTGATCGTTGAAGCTTGTCGACAAAGCCCGCGCCGCCGCGAACCCGCCAATGCTCACTTTGTCAAAAGCCGCTTCGGCGCCGCCGGCCAACACGATGTCCGCCTCCCCAGTGCGGATCAGGCGCATCGCGTCGCCAATCGCCTGCACGCTGGCCGCGCAGGCCGTTACGGGGCAACCAATCGCCCCCGAAACTGATGCTTGATCGATATTTGTCCAGCCGCCAGGTTCGACAGGAAAGACGGAATAGTGAAAGGCGACAGCCTCCGCACGCCAGGACTTTCGCCCGTCCTGACCGCATGGGCCAGCGCGGGAAATCCGCCGATGCCCGACGCAACGATGGTCGCAGTTCGCTCACGATCATGGTTCGTTTGCGGGATCCATCCGGCATCTGTCAGCGCCTCGTCAGCGGCGACCATCGCCATCTGGATGAATCGAGCCATCTTCTTCAACTCCTTTCTCGAAGTCGAGATTTCAGGATCGAAACCACCCTCGGGATCGGTGGTCCTGTCCTGCACAATCCCGCCAACCTTGGCGGGAAGATCGTCGGCAATCTCGTCCGCCAGAAGGCGCAGCCCGGAGCATCCGCCAATGAGGCGCCGCCACACCAACTCCACACCGCAACCGAGAGGAGAAACAATGCCGAGCCCGGTCACAACCACTCGGCGCGTCATGCAATCTCCTTCATTCGGCTCATGCTCCTCTGAGCGGCATCGCTCAAGCTCTTGCGAACACACTGGAGATTCGGGCCATCGAAGTGACCGACAACAGCGTGGGCGATGCACCCATGCTGCCCGAGTTGCTGAGCCAGATCCCACCCGATGAAGCGGTGGCCAGCGTCAGTGGGGACGGTGCCTACGACACCAAGGCGTGCCATGCGGCGATCGTTCAACGTGGGACGCAGGCGGTGATTCCTCCGCGCAAGAACGCCCAAGCTTGGAAGGCCACGCTCTCGGGAGCGACGGCTCGCAACGAGGCGCTCAAAGCCTGCCACAGGCTGGGGCACAGCATCTGGAAGAAGTGGAGCGGCTACCACCGCCGCAGCCTGGTGGAGACCAAGATGCATTGCTTCAAGCGCCTGGGCGAGCGGGTGATGGCGCGCACGTTTGAGCGTCAGGTGGTGGAGTTGCATGTGCGGGTGGCTCTGCTCAACCGCTTCACGCAACTCGGGCGCCCGCCAACGGTGCCCGTGGCTGCTGTGGCATAGCTGCGCCTGGGGTTGGGATCATCTCGTTCTTCTTCCGACTTGTGCAACAAAGCCGCATTGTAGGGGTGGTACGCCCAAACCGCCGGAATTTCCGGCCGGTGTGGGGTGTCCTTTGAGGTTTCAAGTTGATGGAGGCGTTTGTTCTTGCTTCGTGCTGGATTTTGCGTATGCCACTGGACTGCGAGCCAGCGAAAGTGCTTGCGCCGGACCTGTGCGTGGCCCTCGGCATCTCCGGCGCCATCCAGCATCTGGCCGGCATCAAGGATGCCAAGTGCATCGTTGCCATCAACAAGGACCCGGATGCACCGATCTTCCAGATCGCGGACTACGGCATCGTGGGCGACCGGTTCGATGCACTGCCCGCGCTGCAGTCCGGCCTGCCTGCGGCAACAGCCTGAGAGCCGAAGCAAAACATCGTCCGGGTCTCGCCAGAGGGCGGCGGTGGCCCCAACGACCCAGGCACGTAGCCCGCACCGTCGCATCGCCCTGGCACAGGCCCGGTCCGCGGCCACCGCGGGTCGGGCCTTCGTTCATGCGGCACGGTGCGGGTACACGATGACCGACAGGAACTTGATCGGAAACTTGAGCAACTTCTCTGGCCCGTGCGCCACCTTGCCATCGAAGGTCAGCGAGTCGCCTGGTTCGAGCACATAGGTCTGGTTGCCACTGCGGTACGCGATGCATCCGCTGAGCATGTAGAGGAACTCGGTGCCAGGGTGCTGGAACGTGGGGTACCGCTGAGAGTCGTCTTCCATCGTGATGAGGAACGGCTCGAACAGCTTCACTGCGCCCTGCCCATAGGCGAGCAGGTGATAGGTATGTCCGCTTTTGGTGCCACGGCGCACCACTTCCATACCCGCACCTTTCCTGACGTGCTGGGCGCTCGAGGTTTCGGCGTCGTACTTGCTGAACAGCACGGACATGGCCACGCCCAGCGCACGCGCGATGCGCGCGAGCGTATCCATGCCGGCCATCGTGCTGCCGGTCTCGATCTTCGAGAGCATGCCTCGACTGATCCCCGCGAGTTCGGAGACTTCCGCGATGGTCAGCCCCTCTTTCAGACGGAGTTCGCGGATAGCCGCGCCGACCGATTCCTCCAGCGCAGTCATGCGGCTTTCGTTGCTGTTTTCCATGGTCGAGAGCTTGGACAGGTTGGATGCGGATGCATCCCATAATAAATTCACAGCAGGCATATTAGTTGCATTGCAGGAATCATGACGACGGAATGCCCCAGATAGGTGAAACGTCCCTCTGGTAGTCCCGCCCTTTCTTGCATCAGGAGCTTGACTCGTGAAATCAGACCCATCAGTCCTTTTGGCACCGTCGTCCGGCGAACTGGTGAAGCCGCCCCGGTTCGAAACCGTAGAACAGGCCCAGGAGTACTTGCGAACCGCAGGCATCAGCTATGTCCTGGCCCAATTCGTGGACATCCACGGCGTGGCAAAGGCCAAGTCCGTGCCCGTCTCCCACTTGCCCATGGTGCTGGAGGCTGGCGCGGGTTTTGCCGGCTTTGCCATCTGGGGCGTCGGCATCGAGCCCAACGGCCCGGACTTCATGGCCGTGGGTGACTTGTCCACCCTGACGACCGTGCCCTGGCAGCCGGGCTTGGCGCGCATCGTCTGCGAAGGCAACGTACAAGGAAAGCCGTGGGCCTACGACAGCCGCGTCACGCTGCGAAAGCAGATCGCCCGGCTGGCTGAGCGCGGCTACACGCTGTTCACCGGACTGGAGCCCGAGTTCTCGCTGCTGCGCCGCGGTGAGCACGGCAGCATCGCGCCGTGCGATCCAAGTG
This sequence comes from Verminephrobacter aporrectodeae subsp. tuberculatae At4, assembly GCF_000193225.1. Lineage (GTDB taxonomy): Bacteria > Pseudomonadota > Gammaproteobacteria > Burkholderiales > Burkholderiaceae_C > Acidovorax > Acidovorax aporrectodeae. The sequence goes on from NZ_AFAL01000351.1 coordinate 8,777, forward strand.
ACACGCTGGCCAAGCCCTGTTACGACTACAAGGGTCTGTCACGCACCCGCGAGTTCCTGGAGCGGCTGTCCAACGTGCTGCGCGCCACGGGCATCGACGTCTACCAGATCGACCACGAAGACGCCAACGGGCAGTTCGAGCTGAATTTCACCTATGACAACTGCCTGACCTCGGCCGACCACTTCGTGTTCTTCAAGATGGCGGCATCCGAGATCGCCAACGAACTCGGCCTGGTGTGCTCCTTCATGCCCAAGCCGTTTGCCAACCGGCCGGGCAATGGCATGCACATGCACCTGTCGATCGGTGACGGCAAGCGCAACCTGTTCGAGGACAAGGGCGATCCGCGCGGCCTGGAGCTGTCTCAGCTGGCCTACCACTTCCTCGGCGGCCTGCTGGCCCATGCCCCGGCGCTGACCGCGCTGTGCGCGCCGACCGTCAACTCCTACAAGCGGCTGGTGGTCGGCCGCTCATTGACGGGCGCAACCTGGGCGCCGGCCTACATCAGCTACGGCGACAACAACCGCTCCAGCATGATCCGCATCCCCAAAGGCCGGCTTGAGTTGCGCCTGCCCGACGGCTCGGCCAACCCTTACCTGGCCACCGCAGCCGTCATCGCGGCCGGCATGGACGGCATGGACCGCCAGCGTGATCCGGGCGCACCGCAGAACACCAATCTCTACGAATGGACAGATACCCAGCTGGCCAAGGCTGGCATCGGGCTGCTGCCGCAGAGCCTGGGAGCCGCGCTCGACCAGTTCGAGGCCGACCCGGTGATCTTCGAAGCCCTCGGCCCCGTCGCCCCCGAATTTCTCAAACTCAAGCGCATGGAGTGTCTGGAGTACCAGCGCCATGTCTCCGAGTGGGAAATCAAGCAATACCTTGAATTCTTCTGAAAGGAAAACCGCCATGTGCGGAATTGTTGGACTGCTCGTAAAAAAGCCTGCGCTGCGCGAGCAGTTGGGCCAACTCACGGTCCCGATGCTGATCGGAATGACCGAGCGCGGCCCGGACTCTGCCGGCCTTGCGATCTTCACGCCCCCGCTGACAGGCAGCCGCAAGAAGGTCAGCGTGTTCTCCGGCGATGTCGAGGGCGGTGATCATTACGACTGGCATGCGTTGGTGCGCGCGCTGAACCAGGCGCTGAATGCGCAGGCAGAGGTCGCGGTCAAGGGCAAGCACGGCATCGTTTCGTTCGCGCTCGAAGCAGAAGCGGTCAGGACCTGGATCAAGGGCTACGAACCACTGCTCAAGGTGTTCTCGGCGGGCAAGAGCATCGACCTCTACAAGGACGTCGGGACGCCCGCCGAGGTCGCCGCACGCTATGGCTTTGGCAACTTCCAGGGCACCCACCTGGTCGCGCACACCCGCATGGCCACCGAGTCGACGGTCACGCCCGACCGCGCCCATCCGTTCACCGCCGGCGAGGACTTCTGCCTGGTGCACAACGGCTCGCTGTCGAATCCCAACGGCATCCGCCGCATGCTGGCGCCTTACGGCATCGGCTTCGACACGGACAACGACACCGAGGCAGCCACCCGCTTCCTGGAGTGGCGTCTGCGCGAAGGCGATGCGTTGAAGGATGCGCTCCAGAAGGGTTTCGAAGTCCTCGACGGCTTCTACACCTTCCTGATGGGTACCCCCACCGAACTGGCCCTCATCCGCGATCCGTTCGCCTGCAAGCCGGCCGTAGTCGCCGAAACCGACGACTACGTTGCCATTGCTTCCGAATTCCGTTCCCTGGCGCACCTGCCGGACGTCAGGAACGCCCATGTCTTTGAACCCGCCCCCGAGGAGATGTACGTATGGCAAGCCTGAAATTCGACTTGGCCGAAACGCCGCTGCGCGAGGTCAACCAGTTCCTGCACAAGGAAGCCCCGGGCAGGCCCGGCCTGGAGGTCTCGATCGCCAATCCGAACGGCGCCCATGCCATCGCCGCAGGCCTGAACGCGCCGATCGGCGTGACCATCGACGGCCATGCCGGCTACTACGTCGCTGGCATGAACCAACAGGCCAACGTCACCATCACCGGCAGCGCCGGCACGGGTGTGGCCGAGAACATGATGAGCGGCAAGGTCCATGTGAAGGGCTTCGCGTCGAACGCCGCCGGCGCCACCGCTCAGGGAGGGCTGCTGGTCATCGATGGCGACGCCGGACTGCGTTGCGCCATCTCGCTCAAGGGCGCCGACGTGGTGGTTGGCGGCTCGGTCGGCAGCTTCTCGGCCTTCATGGCGCAGGCCGGCAACCTGGTGGTCCTGGGCGACGCTGGCGAAGCGTTGGGTGACTCGATCTACGAAGCGCGGATCTTCGTGCGCGGCAAGGTCAAGAGCCTGGGCGCCGACTGCGAGGAAAAGCCGCTCGGCGAAGCCGAACGCGACCTTCTGGCCGGTCTGCTCAAGCAGTCGGGTCACGGCGACGTCGATCCCTCGGCTTTCAAGCTCTATGGCTCGGCCCGCACGCTCTACAACTTCCATGTCGATAACACAGGAGCTTACTGACATGAGCGCATCCTCCGAATCGAAGACCAGCGCGCCCCACGTCCCGCAGACCCTGCCGCGGTTCTCGGCCACGTTCGATAAGCAAACGCTGTCGGAGATCCGCCGCGCGGCCGCCACGGGCATCTATGACATTCGTGGCGCGGGCACCAAGCGCAAGCTGCCGCACTTCGACGACCTGCTGTTCCTCGGCGCGTCGGTCAGCCGCTATCCGCTCGAAGGCTACCGCGAGAAGTGCGGCACCGACGTCGTCCTCGGCAACCGCTTCGCCAAGAAGCCGCTGCATCTGAGGACGCTGGTGACGATCGCCGGCATGAGCTTCGGTGCGCTGTCGGCGAATGCCAAGGAAGCACTGGGGCGCGGCGCCAGCATCGCCGGCACCAGCACCACCACCGGCGACGGCGGCATGACTCCCGAAGAGCGCAGCCAGTCCCGGCACCTGGTCTACCAGTACCTGCCGTCGCGCTACGGCATGAACCCGGACGACCTGCGCAAGGCCGATGCCATCGAGGTGGTGGTCGGCCAGGGCGCCAAGCCGGGCGGCGGCGGCATGCTGCTGGGCCAGAAGATCAGCCCGCGCGTGGCCAGGATGCGTTGTTTGCCGCAGGGCATCGACCAGCGCTCGGCCTGCCGCCACCCGGACTGGACCGGCCCGGACGACCTGGAAATCAAGATCCTGGAGCTGCGCGAGATCACGGACTGGGAAAAGCCGATCTACGTGAAGGTCGGCGCCACGCGCCCCTACTACGACGTGGCGCTGGCGGTGAAAGCCGGCGCCGACGTGGTGGTGCTCGACGGCATGCAGGGCGGCACGGCTGCCACGCAGGAAGTGTTCATCGAGCATGTGGGCATCCCGATCCTGGCGGCAATCCGCCCGGCGGTGAAGGCTCTGCAGGACCTGGGCATGCACCGCAAGGTGCAGCTCATCGTGTCCGGCGGCATCCGCAACGGCGCGGACGTGGCCAAGGCCCTGGCACTGGGCGCCGATGCCGTGGCCATTGGCACCGCTGCCCTGGTCGCGCTGGGCGACAACGACCCGCGTCATGAAGAGGAGTACCGCGCACTCGGCAGCACCGCCGGCGCGTACGACGACTGGCACGAAGGCAGGGACCCGGCCGGCATTACCACGCAGGATCCGGTACTTGCCGCACGCCTGGACCCGGTGCTGGCCGGCCGTCGGCTGGCCAACTACCTCGCGGTGATGACGATGGAGGCCCAGATCATCGCGCGGGCCTGCGGCAAGTCGCACCTGCACAACCTGGAGCCGGAAGACCTGGTGGCGCTGACGCTGGAGTCGGCCGCCATGACGCAGGTGCCGCTGGCAGGCACCAGCTGGTTCCCCGGCCAGACGTTCTGATCCGCGGCGCGGACCGATGGGGCAGGCCCGTCTTGCGTTGGCTTTGAACCGGAAAAACATCCCATGACCACTTTCATCCTGCGCCGGGGCCAGCCAGGCTGCGCATCCTGCCCTGCCCGCGGCGCACGCACCCTGGGGCTTGCAGCAATTCTCCCCGGGGCATCCTTCAGCGCGCTGGCCGCGGATGCACCGGCGGTGCTCAACAGCGGCGACACCAGCTGGCTGCTCGTCTCCAGCGTGCTCGTCCTGATGATGCTGGTACCCGGCCTGACGCTGTTCTACGGCGGCATGGCGCGGACCAAGAACGTCCTGTCACTGTTCACGCAGTGCTTCGCCATCGCTGGCGTCATCGGCCTGCTCTGGACGGTCTACGGCTACAGCCTGGCCTTTGGCGACACCACCGGCATGCAGGCCGGCACGGTCAACCTGCACAGCTTCATCGGAGGATTCGGAAAGCTCATGCTGCACGGCGTCGGCCGCGACAGCCTGACGGGCACCATCCCCGAAAGCCTGTTCGCCATGTTCCAGTTGACTTTCGCCTGCATCACGCCGGCGATCATCGCGGGAGCCTTCGCCGAGCGGATGAAGTTCTCATCCGTCCTGCTGTTCTCGGCACTCTGGACCACCTTCTGCTACATCCCGCTGGCGCACATGGCCTGGAGCGGCCCGGGCGGGCTGCTGTTCGACTGGGGCATCCTCGAGTTCGCAGGCGGCACCGTGGTCCACATCAATGCGGGCGTAGCAGGTCTCGTCGCCGCACTGGCCCTGGGGCCGCGCAAGGGCTACCCGCAGACGGCCATGCCGCCGCACAACCTGGTCTTCACTCTGGCGGGTGCCGCCTTGCTATGGGTTGGCTGGTTTGGCTTCAACGTGGGCTCTGCCGTCGCGGCCAACGACAAGGCCGGCATGGCGACGCTGACGACGCAGATCGCCGCCAGTACCGGCATCCTCGGGTGGCTGCTGGCCGAATGGATCCGGAGCGGCAAGCCGAGCGCGCTGGGCGCTGCCTCCGGTGCGCTGGCGGGCTTGGTCGGCATCACCCCGGCCTGCGGCTTCGTCGGTCCGTCTGGTGCCTTGGTCATCGGCTTCGTCGCCGCGCTGTCCTGCTTCTTCGCCATTGGAGCGCTGAAGCGCCGACTCGGCTACGACGACAGCTTCGATGCCTTCGGCCTGCACGGGGTGGGCGGCATCGTCGGCTCCATCCTGACCGGTGTATTCGCGCCGCTCGCCATGGGCGGCTTCGAGGAGCTTGCATTGGCCAGCCAGCTGTGGATCCAGGTCAAGAGCGTGCTCTTTACCGTGGCGTACTGCGCCATGGTGACCTGGGTGCTGCTGAAAATCACCGGCCTGCTGACCGCAGGGCTGCGCGTCAGTGCCGAACAGGAGCAGATCGGCCTCGATCAGACCGAGCACAGCGAGCGCGCCTACAACCCTTGAAGGTCGCGGGGAACACGGATTCACACGCTCTCAGTCGGCCAGGGTGCAGGCCACCCCGGCCTCCTGCAGCAGCGCGGGGAAGGGCTCGGGCGGCGGCGCGTCGGTGAACAGGCGGTCGATCTGCGCGAGCCGGGCCAACTGCACCATCGCCGGGCGGTTGAACTTGCTGTGGTCGGCCGCGAGCCAGACCTCGCGCGCCTGTTCGATGATGGTTTGCGCCACCTTCACCTCGCGGTAGTCGAAGTCGCGCAGCGAGCCGTCGGACTCCAGGCCCGAGATGCCGATGAGCGCGATGTCCACCCGGAACTGGCGGATGAAGTCCACCGTGGCCTCGCCGACGATGCCGCGGTCGCGCGTGCGCACCACCCCTCCGGTGACGATGACCTCGCACTCGGGGTTGCCGCTCAGGATGGCGGCCACGTTCAGGTTGTTCGTGATCACGCGCAAGCCCCGGTGCTGCAACAGCGCCCGGGCGATGGCCTCGGTGGTCGTGCCGATGTTCAGGATCAGCGAGCAGTCGTTGGGCAGCTGCCGCGCGACGGCGCGCGCAATGCGCGTTTTGCTTTCGGCGTTGAGCGTTTCGCGCTGGGTATGCGCCAGGTTCTCCACGCTCGAGCCGGGCACGCGCACGCCGCCGTGAAAGCGCGTGAGCAGGCCGGATTCGGCCAGCCGCTGCACGTCGCGGCGCACGGTCTGCAGGGTCACGCCCAGGGTTTCGGCCAGGTGTTCGACCGTGGCGGACTTGCGCGCGCGGACTTCTTCGAGCAGCAGCAGTTGTCGGGGGTTCGTATTCACGCGCATTCGGGGGCAGAAGGGTTCGGATACTGTAAATCGGGGCAAAAGAAATCCATCAAGGGTTGTTCCTGATTCAATGCGATCAGAAAAGAACAAAAATGAACGAAATAGAAAACAGGCGGCGCCCGCTCCAACCCCCTGCGGCGGCGCGGGATTCACACGGCCCCGGGGACGGCCAGGAAAGGTGGCGGGATGCGGCTGGCGTTGGACGGCGTAGCCAAGAAGGTGGGGGCGCAGACCTGGCTGCATGACGTGAGCCTGGCCTTGCCCGGCGGCGTCACCGTGCTGCTGGGCGCCACGCAGGCGGGCAAGACCAGCCTGATGCGCATCATGGCCGGGCTGGACGCGCCGACTGCGGGCCGCGTGCTGGTCGATGGCGTTGACGTGACCGGCACTCCCGTGCGCAAGCGCAATGTGGCCATGGTGTACCAGCAGTTCATCAACTACCCGGCGATGACGGTGGCGGCGAATATTGCGTCGCCCCTGCGGCTGCGCGGCGCCAAGGACATCGACGCCCGGGTGCGCGAGATCGCCCGCCGCCTGCATATCGAGACGTTTCTGGAGCGCCATCCGGCCGAGCTCTCGGGCGGCCAGCAGCAGCGCGTGGCGCTGGCGCGTGCGCTGGCCAAGGGCGCGCCGCTGGTGCTGCTCGACGAGCCCCTGGCGAACCTGGACTACAAGCTGCGCGAGGAACTGCGCGAAGAGCTCGGCGAGCTGTTTGCCGCCGGGCAGTCAACGGTGGTCTACGCCACCACCGAACCGGCCGAGGCCCTGCTGCTGGGCGGCCATACGGCGGTGCTCGGCGCGGGCCGTTTGCTGCAATACGGTCCCACGGCCGAGGTGTTCCACGCGCCCGATTCGCTGTGCGTGGCGTGCGCCTTCAGCGATCCGCCGATGAATCTGCTGGCTGCGTCGGCCAGCGCCCAGGGCGTGCGCCTGGAGGACGGCGCGCAGCTCGCGCTACCCCTTGCGCAGGGCGCGGCAGCGGCCACCGGACTGACCGTGGGGCTGCGCGCCAGCGCGTTGCGCGTGCACGCCCGCCCGGGCGACGTGCGCGTGCACGGCGTGGTGGAACTGGCGGAAATCTCCGGCTCCGACACCTTCGTGCACGCCGCCACGCCCTGGGGGAGTCTGGTGGCGCAGCTCACCGGCGTGCACGGCTTTGCGCTCGGGGCGGCGATCACGCTGCATCTGGACCCGGCGCAGGCTTACGTGTTTGGCGCCGACGGCCGGCTGCTCTGCGCGCCCGCGCGCCGGGGAGGGGGCTGAGATGGCGCGCATCGGCCTGGATCTGGCGCACGCGTACCAGCCGCACCCGCAGCAGGACGGCGACTATGCGCTGCTGCCGCTCGCAATGGAGTTCGAGGACGGGGGCGCGTACGCGCTGCTCGGTCCCTCGGGCTGCGGCAAGACCACCCTGCTGAACATCATGTCGGGCCTGCTGCTGCCCTCGCAGGGCCGGGTGCTGTTCGACGGCCGTGACGTGACGCACGCCAGCCCGCAGGAGCGCAACATCGCGCAGGTGTTCCAGTTCCCGGTGGTCTACGAGAACATGACCGTGGCCGAGAACCTGGCGTTCCCGCTGCGCAACCGCAGGCTGCCCGGCGCGCAGATCCGCCAGCGCGTGGGCGCGATCGCCGAGATGCTCGAACTCAGCGGCCAGCTCGACCAGCGCGCGGCGGGCCTGGGCGCCGACGTCCGGCAAAAGATCTCGCTGGGCCGCGGCCTGGTGCGCCCCGACGTGGCGGCCGTGCTGTTCGACGAGCCGCTCACGCTCATCGACCCGCAGCTGAAGTGGCAGCTGCGGCGCAAGCTCAAGCAGATCCACCAGGAACTCCGGCTCACGCTGATCTACGTGACGCACGACCAGGTCGAGGCGCTCACCTTTGCCGACCAGGTGCTGGTGATGCGCCACGGCCGCGCGCTGCAGCTGGGATCGGCGGCGGCGCTGTTCGAGCGGCCCCGGCATGCGTTCGTCGGGCATTTCATCGGCTCGCCCGGAATGAACTTCCTGCCCGTGCAGGCCGACGGCGCCGGCCTCGACATTGCGGGCTGCCGACTGCCGGCCCCGGCCGGGCACGCCCTGCCGGCGGGCCCGCTGCAACTGGGCGTGCGGCCCGAGTACCTGACCCTGGCGGCAGCCGGGCAGCCCGGCGCGCTCGCCTGCACGGTGCTGCAGTGGCAGGACATAGGCACGCATCTGCTGCTCAGCGCCACGCTCGGCGGGCACCGGCTCAGGGCGCGCCTGGACCCGCAGACGCAGCCCCCCGCGGTGGGCGCCACCGTCTGGCTGCAACTGCTCGGGGCGCACACCTGCTTTTTTCAGAACGAGGAACTGCTCGCATGAACCCGACGACCAAGCCCGTGAACCAGAAGGCCTGGTGGCTGATTCTTCCGGTCATCGTCTGCGTGGCCTTCTCCGCCATCGTGCCGCTGATGACGGTGGTCAACTACTCGGTGCAGGACATCATCTCGCCCGAGCGCCGCGTGTTCGTGGGCACCGAATGGTTTGCCGCCGTGCTGCGCGACGAGGAATTGCACGCCGCGCTGTGGCGCCAGCTCGGGTTCTCGCTGGCGGTGCTGGCGCTGGAACTGCCGCTGGGCGTTGCGCTGGCCCTGGCCATGCCCGTGCAGGGCTGGAAGTCCTCCGCGGTGCTGGTGCTGCTGGCCCTGTCGCTGCTCATCCCGTGGAACGTGGTGGGAACCATCTGGCAGATCTACAGCCGCGCGGACATCGGCCTCATGGGCCGCGTGCTGCAGCAGCTCGGCATCGACTACAGCTACACCGGCAACGCCACCCAGGCCTGGCTCACGGTGCTGCTGATGGACGTCTGGCACTGGACGCCGCTGGTCGCGCTGCTGGCGTTCGCGGGGCTGCGCGCCATCCCGCACGCGTACTACCAGGCGGCGTGCATAGACGGCGCGAGCCAGTACGCCGTGCTGCGCCACATCCAGCTGCCCAGGCTGCGCGGCGTGCTCATGATCGCGGTGCTGCTGCGCTTCATGGACAGCTTCATGATCTACACCGAGCCGTTCGTTCTCACGGGCGGCGGGCCGGGCAATGCCACCACCTTCCTGAGCCAGTACCTCACGACCAAGGCCGTGGGCCAGTTCGACCTGGGCCCCGCGGCGGCGTTCTCGCTGATCTATTTCCTCATCATCGTGCTGCTGTGCTTCGTCCTCTACAACGGGATGCAGCGCGTGGGCAGCGGCCGCGACGCAGGGACCGCAGATGCATGAAAAGCGCTTTCACAAGCGGTCGCTGCTGCTGATCGCGTACCTGGTGTTCGCCATGCTGCCCATCTACTGGATGCTCAACATGAGCTTCAAGACCAACGCGGAGATCCTCTCGACCTTCTCCTTCTTCCCGCAGCATTTCACCTGGGACAACTACCGGACCATCTTCAGCGACGCATCCTGGTACATGGGCTACGTCAACAGCCTGATCTACGTGGGAATGAATACCGTGATCTCGCTCGGCGTGGCGCTGCCGGCGGCGTATGCGTTCTCGCGCTACCGCTTCCTGGGCGACAGGCATCTGTTCTTCTGGCTGCTGACCAACCGCATGACCCCGCCCGCCGTGTTCCTGCTGCCGTTCTTCCAGCTCTACACGAGCGTGGGATTGATGGACACGCATATCGCCGTGGCGCTGGCGCATCTGGTGTTCAACGTGCCGCTCGCGGTGTGGATTCTGGAAGGCTTCATGAGCGCCATCCCGCGCGAGATCGACGAGACCGCGTACATCGACGGCTACGGCTTTGCCCACTTCTTCGTGCGCATCTTCCTGCCGCTGATCAAGGCCGGGGTCGGCGTGACGGCGTTCTTCTGCTTCATGTTCAGCTGGGTCGAGCTGCTGCTCGCGCGCACGCTCACCAGCGTCAACGCCAAGCCCATCGTGGCCACCATGACGCGCACCGTGAGCGCGTCCGGAATGGACTGGGCCACGCTCGCGGCAGCGGGCGTGCTGACCATCGTTCCCGGCGCCATCGTGATCTGGTTCGTGCGCCATTACATCGCCAAGGGATTCGCGATGGGCCGCGTGTGAGGAATGTATGGGGAGGACGCAGCATGTTCGAATGGATGGCCTGGACGCTGCCGGTGGCGGTGTTTTTCTTCTGCATCGTGCTGCTGCTCATCGGCATGACGGTGTGGGAAATCAAATCGCCCAGCTGCCCGCGCAAGGGCTTTTTGCCGCTGGAGACGACCCGCGGCGACCGGCTCTTCATCGGCCTGCTCGTGGCGGCCTACGTGAACCTGTTTTTTGTCGGCATCGGCGGCCGGCTGGCGCAGTGGTTCAGCCTGCAGGGCGAGCCCTCGGTCTGGATCGGCTTTGCGTTGGCGCTGGCGCTGCTGGCCCTGATCATGCGCAAGGGATGACGTGTGTGCGTCGCGCGATCCGACCCTTCCCCGGAGCCGCGCGACCCTTTCAAAGGGGGAGTTGACCATGAGGAGACAGATACCATGAAGACACGGTTCACGGCGTTGGCATGCGCCATGGTGGCCATGGCGGGCGGATGCGCCATGGCGGGCGAGGTCGAGGCCAGAAAATGGATAGACAGCGAGTTCCAGCCCTCCACGCTGAGCAAGGACCAGCAGCTGGCCGAGATGAAATGGTTCATCGGCGCGGCCAAGAAACTCCAGGCCAAGGGCGTGAAGGAAATCTCGGTGGTGTCCGAGACCATCACCACGCACGAGTACGAATCCAAGACCCTGGCCAGGGCCTTCGAGGAAATCACCGGAATCAAGGTCCGGCACGACCTGATACAGGAAGGCGACGTGGTCGAGAAGTTGCAGACCTCGATGCAGTCGGGCCGGTCGATCTACGACGGCTGGATCTCCGACTCGGACCTGATCGGAACGCATTACCGCTACGGCAAGATCATGAGCCTGAGCGACTACATGGCCGGCGCAGGCAAGGAGTACACCAGCCCCGGAATCGACCTGAAGGACTACATCGGCACCCGGTTCACGACCGCCCCCGACGGCAAGCTGTACCAGCTGCCGGACCAGCAGTTTGCCAATCTGTACTGGTTCCGTGCCGACCTGTTCGAGCGCCAGGACTTCAAGGATCAGTTCAGGGCCAAGTACGGCTACGAGCTGGGCGTTCCGCTGAACTGGAGCGCCTACGAAGACATTGCCGAGTTCTTCAGCCGCGACGTGAAGAGCATCGACGGCAAGCCGATCTACGGCCACATGGACTACGGCAAGAAGGACCCGTCGCTGGGCTGGCGCTTTACCGACGCCTGGCTGTCGATGGCCGGCGCTGCCGACGTTGGCGCGCCCAACGGCCTGCCCATCGACGAATGGGGCATCCGCGTGGCCGACGACAAGTGCACGCCCGTGGGCGCGTCGGTGGCGCGCGGCGGCGCGACCAATTCGCCGGCGGCCGTCTACGCGCTGGGCAAGTACGTCGACTGGATGAAGAAATACGCGCCCAAAGAGGCCATGGGAATGACCTTTGGCGAGGCCGGCCCGGTGCCCGCGCAGGGCCAGATTGCGCAGCAGATCTTCTGGTACACCGCGTTCACGGCCGACATGACCCGGCCCGGCCTGCCCGTGGTGAACGCCGACGGAACGCCCAAATGGCGCATGGCCCCCGGCCCCAACGGCCCGTACTGGAAGCCGGGAATGCAAAACGGCTACCAGGACGTCGGCTCCTGGACCTTCTTCAAGAACCACGACGCGAACAAGATCGCCGCCGCCTGGCTCTACGCGCAGTTCGTGACGGCCAAGAGCACGTCGCTCAAAAAGACCCTCGTCGGCCTGACGCCGATTCGGGAAAGCGACATCCAGTCGCAGGCCATGAGCGACATGGCGCCCAAGCTCGGCGGGCTGGTCGAGTTCTACCGCAGCCCCGCCCGCGTGGCCTGGTCGCCGACCGGAACCAACGTCCCCGACTACCCCAAGCTGGCGCAGCTGTGGTGGAAAAACGTGGCGCAGGCGGTGAGCGGCGAGAAGACCCCCCAGGGCGCGATGGACCAGCTGGCCGAGGAAATGGACCAGGTGCTGGCCCGCCTGGAGCGCGCCGGAATGGCGCATTGCGCGCCCAAGCTCAACCCCAAGGGCGACAGCGCCAAATGGCTCAGCGACAAGCAGGCCCCCTGGGCCAAGCTGGCGAACGAAAAGCCCAAGGGCGAAACCATTGCCTACGGCAAGCTGTTGCAGGCCTGGAAGGACGGCAAGGCACGCTGACTCCCCCGGCGCCGCGCCGCGATCCCCTCCCATGACCGCTGCCCCCGCTCCTGCGCCCACGCGCCGCGCCGCGCTGCTGGACCGTCTGGCGCGCGCGCCGCGCTACGACCTGGCGGTGATCGGCGGCGGCGCGACGGGCCTGGGGGTCGCGCTGGACGCGGCGGCGCGCGGTTTCAGCGTGGTCTTGGTGGATTCGCACGACTTCGCCCAAGGGACCTCGTCGCGCGCCACCAAGCTGGTGCACGGCGGGGTTCGCTACCTGGCGCAGGGGAATATCGCGCTGGTGCGCGAAGCGCTGCACGAGCGCGCGAGCCTGCTGCGCAACGCGCCGCATCTGGCGCAGCCCCTGCCGTTCGTGCTGCCCTGCTACCACTGCTGGGAGGTGCCCTTCTACGGCACCGGACTCATGCTGTACGACGCCTTGGCGGCCCGG
>NZ_AFAL01000350.1 GCF_000193225.1 Verminephrobacter aporrectodeae subsp. tuberculatae At4
GCGTTCGGCGCGCGCGCCGTTGAAGGCGTGGGTGTGCAGCAGCATCTGCATTTCGCTGTGCAGGCGGTGCAGGGGGCGGGCCGCGCGCGCGTCGGGCAGCCAGGGGCGCAGGTCGCGCAGCAGCGCCCGCTCCAGGGACGCGGTGGCGAGCGTGGCGAACCACTCGCTGCGCGCGAGCCAGCGCGTGGGCTGGTCGTAGTGCAGGTGGATTCCGTCCTGCGCAAACCAGGGCGCGACGATGGCCAGCAGCGCGCGCGACGCGGCCTCGTCCAGGCCCAGCGCCTCGGGGTCGCACAGGCTCACATGGTCGGCGCCGACCTGCCACTGGCAGGGCGTGACGAAGGCCCAGGCCTGGGCGTCGGCGGGCAGGCCCAGGGAATGCCGGTGCCAGGCGGCCCAGGGGATGCGTCCGTCGGCGCAGGGCAGTCCCAGGGCCTGCGCCAGCGCGCGTTCGTGCGGGGTGGAGTAGCTGGTTTGCGCACCGCTGACCGCGGGTTGCATGGTGAGCCGGGCGAGCAGCCGTTGCAGATGCGGCAGGGCCAGGCCTTGCAGGGTCTTGTGGCAGGCCTCGGATGCGCCTGCGGCGTAGGCAATGATCAGGTGGGCAGGGGCCGGCATCCGGGTATTTTGCGGGATGCCACAATCTGCCCCGGACTGCGGCGGGCAATCGCGCACCGCGCAGGCTTTTCACCACCATGCAAATTCCCTACGAACTGGCGCTGGGCTGGCGCTACACGCGCGCGGGCCGTGCCACGCGGCGCAATGGCTTCATCTCGTTCATCTCGGGCGTGTCCATGCTGGGCATTGCGCTCGGCGTGGCGGCGCTGATCATCGTGTTGTCCGTGATGAACGGCTTTCAAAGGGACGTGCGCGACCGCATGCTCAGCGTCGTCTCGCACGTCGAGATATTTGCGCCCCAGGGCGCGGCGCTGTCCGATCCGGATCGCACGCTGGCGCAGGCCCGGCAGAACCCCGAGGTCATCGGCGCTGCGCCGTTCGTCGCCGCGCAGGCGCTGCTCGCGCGGGGCGAGGACATGAAGGGGGTGCTGGTGCGCGGCATCGACCCCGCGCTGGAAGGCGCGGTGACCGACCTGGCAGCGGTCAACGAAGGGCTGCTGCAGCAGTTGGTGCCCGGCGCGTTCCGCGTAGTGCTCGGCCGCGAGCTGGCGCGCGCGCTGGGCGTGCGCGTGGGCGACGCGGTGACCCTGATCGCACCGTCCGGCCAGGTCACGCCGGCCGGCGTGGTACCGCGCCTCAAGCAGATGAAGGTGGCGGGAATGTTCGACTCGGGCCACTACGAATACGACTCGGCGCTGGTGCTGCTGCACCATGAGGACGCGCAGCGCATCTTCCGCCTCGAAGGCCCGACGGGCGTGCGCCTCAAGCTGCGAGACCTGCACCGCGCGCGCGCGGTGGCGCTGGAACTGACGCACAGCCTGAGCGGGCGCTTGCTGATCCGCGACTGGACGCAACAGAACCGCACCTGGTTTGCCGCCGTGCAACTCGAGAAACGCATGATGTTCATCATCCTCACGCTCATCGTCGCCGTGGCCGCGTTCAACCTCGTCTCGACGCTGGTCATGAGCGTCACCGACAAGCGCGCCGACATCGCCATCCTGCGCACGCTGGGCGCGAGTCCGAAGAGCATCATGGGCATCTTCGTGGTGCAGGGCGCGCTCGTGGGCGCGATCGGCACGCTCGCGGGCCTGCTGCTGGGCCTGGGGGTCGCGTGCAACATCGACGTCATCGTCCCGGCGATCGAGCACGCGCTCGGTGCGAGCTTTCTGCCCAAGGACATCTACCTCATCAGCCAGATGCCCAGCGAGCCGCGCAGCAGCGACATCGTTCCCATTGCCGCCATCTCGCTGGTGCTGGCCTTCGTGGCCACGCTCTACCCGAGCTGGCACGCGAGCCGGGTGAACCCTGCCGAGGCGCTGCGCTATGAATGACCGGAACGACCGCCCCGCACCCGCCGATGCAGGCATTGCGCCGCCCTCCGAAGGAGAGCAGCACCCCCTTGCTGACGCCACGCCGGTTCTCGAAGCCCGGGGCCTGAGCAAGCGCTTTACGCAAGGCGGCCTCGACGTGAGCGTTCTGCGCGGCGTTGACCTGCGCATCCATGTGGGCGAAACGCTGGCCATCGTGGGCGCTTCCGGGTCGGGCAAGAGTACCCTGCTGCACCTGCTTGGCGGCCTGGACGCGCCGAGCTCGGGCAGCGTCCACCTCCAGGGGGAGGCGATCTCGACCCTGCCCGCGCAGCGCCAGGGCGAACTGCGCAATCAGCACCTGGGGTTCATCTACCAGTTCCACCACCTGCTGCCCGAGTTCAGCGCGCTGGACAACGTCGCCATGCCGCTGCGCATCCGCCGCGAGCCGCTGGCTCAATGCCATTCCCGGGCGCAGCGCGTGCTCGCGTCGGTCGGCCTGGGCGAGCGCCTGCAGCACCGCCCGGCGGAACTCTCGGGCGGCGAGCGCCAGCGGGTGGCGATTGCGCGCGCGCTGGTGGCGCGGCCCGCGTGCGTGCTGGCCGATGAGCCGACCGGGAATCTGGACCGCAGCACGGCCGATGGCGTATTCGATCTGCTGCTGCAACTGGCGCGCGGGCAGGGGACGGCGTTCGTTCTGGTCACGCATGACGCGTCGTTGGCGGCGCGCTGCGAC
Organism: Verminephrobacter aporrectodeae subsp. tuberculatae At4; assembly: GCF_000193225.1. Classification (GTDB taxonomy): domain Bacteria; phylum Pseudomonadota; class Gammaproteobacteria; order Burkholderiales; family Burkholderiaceae_C; genus Acidovorax; species Acidovorax aporrectodeae. Next base: position 2,662 of record NZ_AFAL01000350.1, read on the forward strand.
CGGGTCGCGCGGCTGGTGGCCGGGGTATTGGTCACGGCCTGAACCGCGCCCCGAGCATCAGGTGTAGCGCTTGGCGCGCAGGTTCTCCTTCATCTGCTGCAGGGTCGGCTGCAAGCGGCTGCCGATGCGCAGCGCCACGCAGGTCGCGAGCACGTCGATGATCAGCAGGTGCAGCAGGCGCGACACCATCGGGCTGTACTGGTCGTAGCTCTCCGGGTGGTCCGCCGCCAGATGAATCTGCAGCTGCGGGCCAGCGCAGAGCCGCTGGCCGTGATGGCGATGGTGGTGGCGCCGTTCTTGCGGGCGATGTCGGCGGCGTCCATCAGGTCGCGCGTGCGGCCCGAGTTGGAGATGATCACCGCGCAGTCTTGCGCGCCCAGCAGCGTGGCGCTCATGACCTGCATGTGGCCGTCGCTGGCGGCGATGGAGGTCACCCCCAGGCGGAAGAACTTGTGCTGCGCGTCCTGCGCCACGATGCCGGAGTTGCCCACGCCGTAGAACTCGATGCGCCGGCCCGTCTTCCAACTGGCCGCAATGGCATCGGCTGCCCGTTTGATGGCCGTGGTGCTGGCGGCGTTGCGGTACTGCAGGAAGGCCGCAGCGGCGTTGTCCACCACCTTCACGAGCACGTCGCCGGTCTTGTCGTCGGCGTCCACGCTGCGGTGGACGAAGGGCACGCCCTCGCTCACGCTGCCGACGAGCTTGAGCTTGAAATCGGCCAGCCCGTCGTAGCCCATGCTGCGGCAAAAGCGCACCACCGTGGGCTTGCTCACCTGCGCGCGCCGGGCCAGCTCGCGCACGGGCAACCGGGAGAAGGCGCGTGCGTCGCTCAGCACCAGCCTGGCCACGCGCTGCTCGGCGGGCGGCAGTGACGGCAGGGAGGCGGTGATGCGATGGAGCATGTCAGTTCTTCGACAAAGGGGCAGGGCGGCCATGGGCACCCTGCGGGGCGGTGCGTGAACGTATTGGAACTGAGTTTCCATGGCTCCGCGCGCATTGGCTGCCATGCGCGGCCACAGGGCGCTGCGGAGGCGGGTGGAATAATGACGCCATGAACCAACTCGATGCCCTCAAACAGTTCACCACCGTGGTTGCCGATACCGGCGACTTCAGGCAATTGGCGCAATTTCGACCCCGCGACACCACCACCAATCCGTCATTGATCCTCAGGGCCGTGCAAGGGCCCGAGTACGCGCCGCTGCTGCATGACACCGTGGCGCGCTGGAAGGGGCGCGCGCTCGACGAAATCGCCGACCGCCTGCTGGTGCGCTTCGGCTGCGACATCCTGGCGCTCATCGAGGGCCGTGTTTCGACCGAGGTGGACGCGCGCCTGAGCTTCGACACCCAGGCCACCGTCACGCGCGCCGAGCGCATCGTCGAGCTGTACCAGGCCGAGGGCGTGCACATCGACCGCGTGCTCATCAAGATCGCCGCCACGTGGGAGGGCATACAGGCGGCGCAAACGCTTGAGCGGCGCGGAATCCATACCAACCTCACGCTGCTGTTTGCGTTTGCCCAGGCCGTGGTCTGCGGCCAGGCCAGGGTGCAGCTGATCTCGCCCTTTGTCGGACGCATCTGCGACTGGCACAGAAAGCAGGCCGGCGCCGGCTGGGACGAGGCCGCCAACGCCGGCGCGAACGATCCGGGCGTGCAGTCGGTGACGCAGATATACAACCATTACAAGCGCTTTGGTATTGCCACCGAGGTGATGGGCGCGAGCTTCCGCAACCTGGGCCAGATCAGGGCGCTCGCGGGCTGCGACCTGCTGACCATTGCGCCCGAGCTGCTGGCGCAACTGGCCGCCAGCGATGCGCCGCTACAGCCCGCGCTCGACGCCCAGGCGGCCAGGGGAATGGACCTGCCTGCCGTGCACTACGACGAGGCCGGCTTTCGCTATGCGCTCAACGAGGACGCGATGGCGACGGAAAAGCTCGCCGAAGGCATTCGCGCTTTCGCGGCAGACGCCGCGCGGCTCGAGCAGCTGATTCGCGCCGTCTGAATCGCTCTGCGAACCAGTTCCGCACGTGGCCCCAATGCAACACACAGGGAAAGCCCTGATGGGGTGATGAATCGATGTAATTAGATTACCGACTTCGCCGATCGGCAATGGTTTTCACGGCGCGACAAAGAATCAGAAGTCATATCGGGGAGGTGAGGGAATGGAAAAGACGACAGGGGCAGCTGCATTCGCGGCGCTGTCTGCCAGCGCGGGGGAGGTCGAGGTTCTGCGCGGGAGGACCCCGGGGTGCGAGGCCAGGTACAAGGGTCCCGCTCCGGTGCGCACGGAGCGGTTTCACGCCCGTGCCCGGTGCTCCGTCCAAGGATTTTGCCGAAGCCGCCAAGGGCAGCAGTTTGGTGCCCGGTGCGGTCCAGGGCATGGCGATTGCGCCCGCGGGCGCTCTCAGGAATGTGGTCAGCCCATTTCGGACTGATGACAGGGAGTGGCGTTGCTGACGCCATAAAAAAAATCGCGGCCGCCGCGAAAACCAAATGGAGCTCTTCAATGATGAAAAAACGCCTTACTGCCGTGGCCTTGGCCGCTGCATGCGCCACCAACGGCGCAATGGCACTGGATGTCGCGGGATTTGAAATCACGGGTTACTCACGCGGGGGGCCGGTGTTCGGCTACTCCGACGACGTTAAAGGGGGACTCTCCCTGGGCGGAGACCTGCAGAAATACCGGCTGGGCAACGAAGGGGATTACGGCATCGAAGTCGGCATTGCGCGCAGCTTCGAGAGCGGTGGCGTCAAGTGGAGCGTGAACTACATGCCCAGCAAGTGGGGCAGCGGCGACGTCGCCACCGAAATGGCGTATGTGGAGATGAGCGGCCTGTCCTTCCTGCCCGACGCCAAGTTCTGGGCTGGCCAGCGCCGCCTGCGCATCGAGGACGTGCACATCGTCGACAACTTCCTGATGAACTACGGCGACTACCAGGGTGCCGGCGTGACCGATATTCCCCTGGGAGGCGCCAAGCTCGGCCTCGGCGTGTTCACCGGCGACCAGTTTGACAAGCGCCTGCCCAGCGGCGTGAAGGCGAACCGCTTCAACGCCGATTTCTCCGAGATCAAGGTCAACCCGGGCGGCAAGCTGCGGGTGCTGCTGACGGCCGTCGGCGGCAAAGGCCAGGTCGGTGGGGGTTCGGGATCAGGTGTTTCGCTGCTGCACAACCAGTCCGACCTCGGGCTCAAGGGCATGAGCAACTCGATGTTCCTGCAAACCTCGCGCGGCCATGCGCGCATCGACGGCGAGTTCGAGTCCATCGACGGCAAGAGCGTCGGCAAGAAGGCGCTGCGCATTGCCGACGCGATCGGCTGGCAAAGCGGCCCCTTCGGCGGCCAGGCGCTGATCGGCTACCAGACCGGCAGGGCCGACGCCGTCGGAGCGGTGACGACCAAGGATTTCTCCTTGGGCGGACGCGCATCGTATGCCTTCACAAAGAATTTCAAGGGCCTGACCGAGGTCTCGACCACCACGCGCAAGAGCGCGGGGATGCCGAACCAGCGCCTGAACAAGTTCACGCTGGCCGGCGCCGTGGCGTTGTCGGAAGATTTCTGGTCGCGCCCCGAACTGCGGTTGTACGTCACCAAGGCCAACTGGAATCGCCCCGCTGCGATGGCGAATGCGGCCAGCTTTGGTGCCAATGGCAAGACCTCGCGCACGCTCATGGGCTTGCAGTACGAAGTTTGGTGGTGATGCCCATTTCCAACTCCGGACACTCCATGAGTCCGTGCTGATTGGTCAGTGATTGGTGTGGGTTACTCTTTGGGGGCTGCAGGCCCCCTTTTTTTTCGCGCCGCAGAAACATTCCCGAAACGATTCATGAAGTCACCGCGTTTGCTGGCCGACATCGGCGGCACCAATATGCGCCTGGCCTGGCAGGAGCGGCCGGATGGCCCGCTGCACGACACCCGCGTTCTGCCCTGCGCAGGCTACCCCACGGTGCACGCTGCGATCGCCGCGTATCTGGCCGGGGCCGCAATCGCCGCCCCGCACGAGGCGGCCCTTGGCATGGCCAACCCGGTGACGGGCGACCTGGTGCGCATGACCAACCACAGCTGGAGCTTCTCGCAGAGCGCCCTGCGCGAGGCGCTCGGGCTGCGGCGGCTGATCGTCGTCAACGACTTCACGGCGCTGGCGCTGGCGCTGCCCCTGCTCACCCCCGACCTGCTGCGCCAGGTGGGCGGCGGCGTGGCGGTCGCGGGCAGCGCGGTCGCGCTGCTCGGGCCGGGAACGGGGCTCGGGGTCTCGGGACTGGTGTTCCCGCCGGGCGCGCACAGCGGCGTCCCCCTGTCGGGCGAAGGCGGGCATGTGAGCGTGGCCGCGCAGACGCCGCTGGAGTTCGAGGTGCTGCGCATCCTGCAGGCGCGCTACGGCCATGTGTCGGCCGAGCGCGCCGTGTGCGGCGCGGGGCTGGTGGACCTGTACCACGCGCTGCGCCAACTGGGTCAGTCGGGCGCAGCCGGGGTCGATTCCGCCGCGCAGGTCAGCGATCTGGCCTTGCAGGACGGGGATCCGCTGGCCTTGCAGGCGCTGGAACTGTTCTGCGGCTTTCTGGGCAACGTCGCGGGCAATCTGGCGCTCACGCTGGGCGCGCTCGGCGGCGTCTACATCGGCGGTGGAATCGTGCCGCGCCTGGGTGCCTGGTTCGATCGCTCGCCGTTTCGCGCCCGCTTCGAGGCCAAGGGGCGCTTCCAGCCCTACTTGGCGGCGATTCCGTGCTGGGTCATCGACCCCGGCGCGACCCCCGCGTTGTACGGCGCGGCGCGCGCGCTGGACATTGCGGGTGCGCAGGGGCGCTGATCCCCGTGCGTGCGCTTGGCGAGCTGCGCGTGCCGTCTGTCAGACCTCTTCGCTCCAGCAATGGCCATCGCGCGCAATCATCGCGCTCGCCGCGCTCGGCCCCCAACTGCCCGCCGCATACGGCCGTGGCCTCACCGGGTCGTTCTTCCAGTGCTGCAAGATGGGCTCGACCCAGTGCCAGGCCTGCGCCTGCTCGTCGCTGCGCACGAACAGGTTCAGGCGGGCGGCGATCACGTCGAGCAGCAGGCGCTCGTAGGCACCCACGCGCTCGGTGCCAAAGCGCTGCTCGAAGTCCAGGTTCAGGTGCGCCTGCGACAGCGCGAGCTCGCCCTGGTGCTGCGCCGCACCCTGCGCCAGCAGGTGCAGTTCCAGCCCGTCGCGGGGCTGCAGGTTGATGACCAGCCGGTTCGCCGCTCCTGCGGGTGTTTTGAAGATCGGGTGCGGAACGGGGCGGAAGTTGACGACGATGTGCGCGTCGCGCCCCGCCAGGCGCTTGCCGGTGCGGATGTAGAACGGCACGCCGGCCCAGCGCCAGTTCAGGATCTCGGTGCGCAGCGCGACAAAGGTTTCGGTGCGGCTGTCGGGCGCCACGCCCTTTTCCTGCCAATAGCCCGCAACCGCCTGGCCCTGCACGGTGCCCGCGGCGTATTGCCCACGGATCACCTGCTGGCCGATGCTCTCCGCGGTCCAGGGCTTGAGCGATTGCAGCACCTTGAGCTTCTCGTCGCGGATGGCGTGCGCGCCGGAGTTGATCGGCGGCTCCATGCCGATCGCGCACAGCAGCTGCAGCGCATGGTTTTGCACCATGTCGCGCAGCGCGCCGGTCTGGTCGTAGAACGCGCCGCGCGTCTCCACGCCCAGGTCCTCGGCGATGCTGATCTGGATGTTGGCGATGGTTTCGCGCCGCCACAGGGGCTCGAACAGCGCATTCCCGAAACGCAGGGCGAACAGGTTCTGCACCGAGGGCTTGCCCAGGTAGTGGTCGATGCGGAAAACCTGCTCTTCGCCGAACACGCGGCGCAGGGTGTCGTTGATCGCCTGGTTCGATTGCAGGTCGTGGCCCAGGGGCTTTTCCAGCACCACGCGGGTCGCGGGGCCGTTCAGGCCCACGGCCGCGATCTGCTCGCACACGGTGGTAAACAGGCTCGGCGCGATGGCCAGGTACATCACCACCGAATCGGCGGCGCGCGCGTTCAGCATCTGCGCCAGGCGCTCGTAGTCCTGCGCCTGCGACAGGTCCATGCGCAGGTAATGCAGCAGGGCCGCGAAGCGGGCAAATTCGTCGGGCGTGGGGCGCTTGGCGAGTTCCACGCCGTCAAAGCGCGACTGGATCAGGCTGCGGTAGCGTTCGTCGCTCAGCGTATCGCGCGCCACGGCAATGATGCGCCCGCCCGGCGGCAGCGTGCCGTGCCGGAACGCCTGAAACAATGCGGGCATGAGCTTGCGCCAGGCGAGGTCGCCGGTGCCGCCAAACAGGACGAGGTCGAAACCCATGGTGTCTCCATGAAAACTGGTTCAGGGGCGTGATTTTGCAGGCTCCGGATTGTAATCATGTTACATGGCGCTCATGCGCTCTGTACTTGCGTGAACGCCTTTCATCGCATGCGTGAAAAACCGGGCTGCGGGGCTGCCATGTAATCAAGTTACTGGCTACCATTGCTACCATCGCGCTGTCCCCGACCCGACCCCATGCATTCCAACCGATCGATGTCCACGCCCATGCCCACGCCCATCCGTTGCGACCAGACTGCGCCCTGGCCCCTGCTCGCGGCCCATTTCTCGGCCCGGGGCCAGCGCCTCGACCTGCGCCAGGCCTTCGCGCAGGATGCGCAGCGCTTCGAGCATTTCAGCCAGTGCGCGCCGCACCTGTTCGCCGACCTGTCCAAGAACCTCTGGGAGCGCGACACCGAAGCCCTGTTGCTTGACCTGGCGCGCAGCTGCGGTCTGGAGCAGCACCGCGCTGCGCTGCTCGCCGGGCAGGCCGTGAACAGCACCGAGAACCGGGCCGCGCTGCACACGCTGCTGCGCCGCCCCGCGGGCCTGGCCTGGCCCGGCGATCGGCCCGAGACGGCGCAGCGCCTGGCCGACGTACACGCCACGCTCGACGCCATGCTGGCCTATGCCGAGCGCGTGCGCGGCGACGACGCCATCACCGACGTGGTGAACATCGGCATCGGGGGCTCGGACCTGGGCCCGCACATGGCGGTGCTCGCGCTCGAGGAATTCCGCATTCCCGGCAAACGCTTTCACTTTGTCTCAAACGTTGACGGGCATGAACTGCACGGCGTGCTCCAGGGCTTGCGCCCCGAAAGCAGCCTGTTCCTCGTGGCCTCCAAGACCTTCACCACCGACGAGACCATGACGAATGCGCGCTCAGCGCTGGCCTGGTTTTCTGCGGCGGGCGGGCGCGACGTGGCGCGGCATTTTGCCGCGCTCACCACGCACACCGAGGCCGCGGGCGCGCTCGGAATCACCACCTGCTTCGGCTTCTGGGACTGGGTGGGCGGGCGCTACTCGCTGTGGTCGGCGATTGGCCTGCCGCTGGCCATTGCCATCGGGGCGCAGGGCTTTCGCGATCTGCTCGCGGGCGCGCACGCCATGGACGGGCATTTCCGCAGCGCACCGCTGGCGCAAAACCTGCCCGTGCGTCTGGGCCTGCTCGATGTCTGGTACCGCAATTTCCATGGCTTTGCGAGCCGCTGCATCGCGCCCTACCACGCGGCGCTGCGCCGCTACCCGGCCTACCTGCAGCAGTTGGAGATGGAGAGCAACGGCAAGCGCGTTGCGCAGGACGGCGCGCCGCTGGCCCACGCGACAGCGCCCGTGCTCTGGGGCGAGCCCGGAACCAACGGCCAGCATGCGTTCTTCCAGATGCTGCACCAGGGCCGCGACGTGCTGCCGCTGGAGATCGTCGCCGTGCGCCAGGCCACGCACCCCCTGCCCGGTCACCACGAGAAACTGCTCGCGAACGCGCTGGCGCAGGCCCAGGCGCTGATGCTCGGCCAGGCCAGCGCGGACGGGCATCGGCACTTTCCGGGAAACCGGCCCAGCACCTTCATCCTGCTGGAGTCGCTCAGCCCCGCGTCCCTGGGCGCGTTGATTGCGCTGCAAGAGCACCGCGTGTTCGTGAGCGGCAGCCTGTGGGGCATCAACAGCTTTGACCAGTGGGGCGTGGAACTGGGCAAGACGCTGGCCAAGGACCTTCAGCAGCGGCTGGCCAGCGGCGACGCGGCCGGTCTGGACGGCTCCACGGCGGGGCTGCTGCGCCGGCTGCGCGCAGGCGCATGACATTTGATTTACCGAGGAGAGACGAATGACCGCAGCCCGGCCGGACTTCCGGTCCAGCGAATTTCTGCGCGCGCACAGCCGCGAGATCATGGCCTTCTACGACCCCGTGGCCACCGACCCCGACGGCGGCATGTACCACTTCTTTCTCGACGATGGCACGGTGTACGAGCAGCGCACGCGCCACCTCGTGAGCGCCACGCGCTTCGTCGTGACGCACGCCATGCTCTACCGCATCACGGGGGAAGAGCGCTACCGCAGAGGCGTTCTGCGCGCGCTGTGGTTCGTGCGCACGGCGTTTCTCGACCGTGCCAGCGGGGGCTACGCCTGGCTCATCGACTGGCACGCGGGCGCCGCGACGCCGCTCGACGCAACGCGCCACTGCTACGGCATGGCCTTTGTGATGCTCGCCTGCGCGCACGCGCTGCAGGCCGGCGTTGCCGATGCGCGCGGCTGGCTCGCCGAGTCCTTCGAGATGGCCGAACAGCACTTCTGGCAAGCGGACGCGGGCCTGTACGCCGACGAGGCCGACAGCGGCTGGACCCTCACCGGCTACCGCGGCCAGAACGCCAACATGCACGCCTGCGAGGCCATGATCGCGGCCTTCCGCTTCACGGGCGAGCCCCGCTACATCGAACGCGCCGAGCAACTCGCGCAGGGAATCTGCCAGCGCCAGGCGATGCTCTGCGGCGGCTGGGTGTGGGAACATTTCCATGCCGACTGGTCGCCGGACTGGGACTACAACCGCCACGACCGCAGCAACATCTTTCGCCCCTGGGGCTACCAATTGGGCCACCAGACCGAGTGGGCCAAGCTGCTGCTGCAACTCGACACGCTGCACCCCGCGCCCTGGCATCTGCCCTGCGCCCGGCGGTTGTTCGACACGGCCATCGAAAAGGGCTGGGACCAGGCGCACGGCGGCATCTTCTACGGCATGGCGCCCGACGGCAGCATCTGCGACGACAGCAAATACCACTGGGTGCAGGCCGAGAGCCTGGCCGCCGCCGCCTTGCTCGCGCTGCACACCGCAGAGAAACGCTATGCGCACTGGTACGAGCGCATCTGGGACTACTGCTGGACGCATTTCGTGGACCACAAGCATGGCGCCTGGTTCCGCATCCTCGACGGCGCGAACCGGAACCACACGCGCGAAAAAAGCAACGCCGGCAAGGTGGACTACCACAACCTGGGCGCGTGCCACGACGTGCTCATGGCGCTCCAGGCACATGACAAGCAGCGGCTCTGAAACCCGCTGCGGCAGACGGCGGGGTCGGGCGCAATTCCTGTTGCGCAGGAACAAGGGGAACTGAGCGACGGCTGTCCTGGCCCGGTCGAGGCCGCTTTCAGGCTGCGATGCCGTGCGCCGGCTGCGCGTCCGTCCCCGTGCCGCAGGCATGGCAGAAACGGACAAAGGCGCTCTTGCGGGTGCGGCAATGGTCGCAGTGCTGAAACAGGCAGATGCCGCAGTGCGCGCAGAAGTCGATTTTCTCGTCCCGGCTGTCCACCGGGCGCTCGCAGCCCGGGCAAACGTTCTGCGCCAGGCGCGCCAGGGCCACGTCGTAGCCGAGTTCCTTGCGGCGCTCCTGGTCGGGCAGGGACTCGACCTGCTTTTGGCGCTCCAGGTAGCGGGTGAGCGCCAGGATGGCGGAGCGCCCCACCAGCAGCGTCACCACGATGCCGACCGTATAGCGCACATAGCCGCCGTAGCTGGGCAGGTAGGGCACCAACTCCACGAAGAAAGCAAACAGCGCAAAAAAGATGAAGCCCCACACGAATGGCCAGTAGGTGCCCTTGCGCTTTCTGACGTACAGCCAGCCCGCCAGCGCCAGCAGCGGCAGGGTAAGCGCCAGGCGGTACAGGAACACGCGCAACTCCACCTTGCGGCGCGCGGAGTTCAACTTTTCGTGGGCTTCGGACTCCAGCCGGCTCAGGTGCTCCTGCGCCGCTGCAGCGCCCTGGCGCGCGTCGAGTGCGGCCTGCTCCTGGCGCTCGACCGCTTGCTCGGCCTTGCGCTCGATGCGCTTGAGGGCGTCCAGCGCCTGGGTGCGTGCGATGACTTCCGGATTCTGCTCGGAGCTCTGGGTCACGCTGCGTGCGGCCAACCAGTTGTTGAAGGTCTCGCGCTCGGCCCGGCTCTCGTTGTGCGCCTTGTCGCGTTGCAACTTGGCCTGCTCCAGCGCGGTCTCGGCATCGCGCTCGGCCCGGCGCGCATCCCGCATTTGGTCGCGCAGGGGCTGCGTTGCCTGCATGTCCAGAAAGTCATCCACCTCCAAGGGGGTTTCGACCTTGGGCAGGTCGCTCACAAGGGCGCTGCCCAGGCCGATGAGAAAGCTGGAAAACACCAGCGCCACCAGCCACAGGCCACGCCGGAACCATTGTTCGGACAGTCTCAGGGATTTACTCATGGGCTTCTTTCCAGTACGCCGAGCGTCCAGACCACCCAGACGTCCTTTTCGAGCAGATGGGTGGGACGGCCCGTCTTTTCCCGGGCCTGTTCCAACACGTCGTCCTGGTCCTCCCGATCGAGGGCAAAGCAGGACTCATCCACGGATTGCTTCTTCGCCAATGGCCCTTGCCATCCAGGATGGCAAGGTGGCGCGCGCCGATGCCAGCGTCTGCCAATCCGAGGGTGGCAGTGTGCTGTGCAAGGTGGTCAGCGCTTTGCCCGCATGGGTCGGCCCCAGCCAAGCCAGCGCGCGCACGGCCGCACCGGCCAGCCCGGATCCCGGCGCCAGCATCCAGCGCGGAGCGTGTTTGAGCATGACCTCGGCGCGCCCGAGCTTGAGCTTGCGGGTACGTCCCGAGGTCAGGTAGACCTGCCGGATTGGCAACTGCTGCAGTCAGGCCCAGCGCGTTTGCCGCGTGGGCCCCGTGGGGCGTCACGACCTCGCCAGTTTGGGCGGCCAGCGCTTGCACCACCTTTTCGGGCGCCGGCGCACGCGTCCCGAACCGGCTCGACACCGGTGCGACATAGCTGCCACGCACGACACGCAGCAGCCGGCCTTCCTTGGCGAGCCGGGACAGCGCCTGATCGACAGCGGCACGGCTTGCGAGGTGCAGAAACTCCTTGGGCGACAGCACACCTCCCTCGGCGAGGGACTGTGCGTGCAGCAAGATGGATTCGGGGAGCAGTTTCATGGCCACATCCGGAGCTGGATATCAGAACAATATCCCTGTTTCTGACATTATCCTGGGTCACCCGCCCAGGGCGGAATCCGGACACAAAAATCAGGTCGACAATGCGCGCACCACGGCGTCCGCGCACAGCGCCATCAGGCCGCCGGGCAGCAGGCCGAGAACGAGGATCAGTGCGCCGTTGAGCGCGAGCACCACGCGCACGTCGGTGGGCGCCGAGACATTCGCCGCCGTCAGCGGGGCGTCGAAATACATGAGCTTGACCACGCGCAGGTAGTAGAAGGCGCCAATCAACGACATGAGCACGGCAAACACCGCGAGCGCGATGTACCCGCCCTGGCCGGACGCGAGCAGCGCTTGCAGCACCGACAGCTTGGCGTAGAAGCCGACCAGCGGGGGAATTCCGGCCATGGAGAACAGGCACAGGGCCATGACGCCGGCGTACAGCGGGCTGCGCTGGTTGAGGCCGGCCAGGTCCGAGATTTCTTCGCTCTCGAAGCCCTCGCGCGCCAGCAGCAGGATCACGCCGAACGCCGCCAGCGTGGTCAGCACATAGGTGAGCACGTAGAACATGGCCGCGCCGTAGGCGTTCTCCACCGCTGCCGCGTCAACATGGCCGTTCACTACGCCGGACATCAGGCCGAGCAGAACGAAGCCCATCTGCGCGATGGTCGAATACGCCAGCATGCGCTTGAGGTTGGTCTGCGCAATGGCCGCCAGATTGCCCACGAGCAGCGACCCGATGGCCAGCAGCGCGAGCATCTGCTGCCAGTCGATCGCCAGCGGCAGCAGGCCATCGACCAGCAGGCGCAGGGTGATGGCAAAGGCCGCGAGCTTGGGCGCGCCGCCGAGCATCAGGGTCACGGCGGTCGGGGCGCCCTGGTAGACGTCGGGAATCCACATGTGAAACGGCACCGCGCCGAGTTTGAACGCCAGGCCCGCGACGACGAACACCAGGCCGAAGATCAGCACCTGGTGCCGGATCTGGCCGGCGTTGATGGCCTTGAACACCTGGCCGATGTCGAGCGACCCCGTCGCGCCGTAGAGCATCGACATGCCGTACAGCAGGAACCCGCTGGCCATGGCGCCGAGAACGAAGTACTTCATTGCGGCCTCGGTCGCCGTGGCGTTGTCGCGGCGCAGCGCCACGAGCGCGTAGCTCGACAGCGTGAGCAGTTCCAGGCCCAGGTAGAGCACCAGGAAGTTGTTGCCGCCGATCATGATGAACATGCCCAGCAGGGAGAACATCGACAGCGTGAACAATTCGCCGCCGCGCAGCATGCCGCGGTCCGCCGCGTAGGGGCGGCCGTAGACCAGCGTGAGCATCGTGGCCACGCAGGCAAAGCACTTGAGCCAGTTGCCCATGGCGTCGCTGACCAGCATGTTGCCAAAGCCGTAAAGGGTGTTTCCACTGCTCGCGTACAGCGCCTGCAGCACGGCCACCACGGCGAGCGTGAGCATGCTCAGCGCATAGGTTGCGCCGCGGCGTGCGCTGCTGACGTCCAGATCGACCAGCGCGATCATGCAGGCCATGGCCAACAGCACGATCTCGGGGTAGATCACGAGCCAGCTGATGTTGTCTATCATTTTGAATTCCTCCGTCCGCTCAGTTCAGCTTGGACAGCGCGACATGCCGCAGCAGTTGCGCCACCGAGGCGTCCATCACGTCGGTGACGGGACGGGGGTACAGGCCCATGGCCAGCACGGCGCTGGCGAGCAGGGTGAGCACGAGGAATTCACGCCGGCCGATGTCGCTCAGCCCGCGGACGCTGTCGTGCACCACGGGGCCCAGGTACACGCGCTTGACCATCCACAGCGTGTACGCGGCGCCAAAGACCAGCGCCGTGGCGGCGACGAGCCCGATCCAGAAGTCGGCCTTCACGGCGCCCAGAATGACCATCCATTCGCCGACGAAGCCCGCGGTTGCGGGCAGTCCGCAATTCGCCATGGCGAACAGCAGCGCGAACGCCGTGAACCGCGGCATGGTCTCGACCACGCCGCCGTAGGCGGCGATCTCGCGCGAATGCACGCGCTCGTACAGGACGCCGATGCACAGGAACATGGCGCCCGAGACGAAGCCGTGCGCGATCATCTGCACCAGGGCGCCCGAGACGCCGAGTTCGTTGAACAGGAAAAAGCCCAGGGTCACAAAGCCCATGTGCGCCACCGACGAGTAGGCGACGAGCTTTTTCATGTCCGTCTGGACCAGGGCCACCAGGCCCACGTAGACCACCGCGATGAGCGACAGGGCGATCATCAGCCAGGCCCATTCGCGCGCGGCGTCGGGGGCAATCGGCAGCGAGAAGCGCACGAAGCCGTACGCGCCCAGCTTGAGCATGATCGCCGCCAGAACGGCGGAGCCGCCGGTGGGCGCCTCCACGTGCACGTCCGGCAGCCAGGTGTGCACCGGCCACATCGGCACCTTGACCGCAAACGCGGCGAAGAAGGCGAAGAACAGCAGGGTCTGCGCCTGGCCGCCGAGCGGCAGCCGGTGCCAAGTGGCGATGTCGAAGCTGCCGCCCGACTGGTTGTACAGGTAGATCAGCGCGATCAGCATCAGCAGCGAACCGAGCAGCGTATACAGGAAGAACTTGAACGCCGCATAGATCTTGTTCGGGCCGCCCCAGATGCCGATGATCAGGTACATCGGGATCAGCGTGGCCTCGAAGAACACGTAGAACAAAATTCCGTCGAGCGCGCTGAATACGCCGATCATCAGGCCCGAGAGGATCAGGAACGCGCCCATGTACTGGTTCACGCGCTCGGTGATCGCCTCCCAGGACGCGAGCACCACGATCAGCGTGATGAAGGCCGTCAGCGGAACGAACCACAACGAGATGCCGTCCACGCCCAGGTGGTAGTGGACGTTGAAGCGCTCGATCCAGGCCGCTTTTTCCACGAACTGCATGGCCGCGCTGCCCGGATCGAAGCCGCCGTACAGGGGCAGGGTGACCAGGAAACCGAACGCGGCCCCGAGCAGCGCCATCCAGCGCACCATGGGCGCATGCTCGTCGCGCCCGATGGCGAGCAGCAGCGCGCCGAAGGCAATCGGGATCCAGATGGCAAGACTCAACAAACCCATTTTTGTTCTTCTCCTACTTGTTGAGCCAGACGAAGTACGTCATGAGGGCAAAAACACCCAGGACCATCACCAGCGCGTAGTGGTAGAGATAGCCCGTCTGCATCCGGCGCACGACGCCCGCGACCCAGCGCACCAGCTTCCAGGAGCCATTCACCAGCGCGCCGTCGATGAGCGCCTGGTCGCCGCCCTTCCACAGACCGGTGCCCAGCGCCCGCGCGCCGCGTGCCAGGAGCTTTTCGTTGATCCAGTCGAGGTAGTACTTGTTTTCCAGCAGGCCGTGCAGCGGCCGCAGGCGCGCCGCGATCGCGGCGGGCAGCGCGGGCCTGCGCAGATACATGTAGTACGCGAGCGCGACGCCCGCGAGCGCGAGCCACAGCGGCGCCGCCTGCAAGCCGTGCAGGGCCATGGCCCAGGCGCCGGGAAAGTGCGCGGTCATTTGCGCCATCGACGGGTGCCGGGCCGCGTCCACCACGATGGCCCCTGCGAAGAAGTCACCGAACAGCATGGGCTCGATGAACAGCAGGCCCGCGAGCACCGAGGGAATCGCCAGCAGCATCAGGGGCACCGTCACCACCCAGGGCGACTCGTGCGGCGCATGCGGGTGGGGGTCGGCGTGCCCGCCATGGTCATGGTGTGCGTCCGGGTTCTGGTCGTAGCGTTCCTGGCCGTGGAACACCAGGAAGTACATGCGGAACGCATAAAAGGCCGTCACGAAAACGCCGGCCAGGACGGCGAAATGCGCAAACCCCGCGGCGGGCAGGCGGCTCAAGTGGACCGCGTCGATGATGCTGTCCTTGGAGTAAAAGCCCGCGAACAGGGGCGCTCCGATCAGCGCCAGCGAGCCCAGCAGCGAGGTGATCCAGGTGATCGGCATGTGCCGGCGCAGCGCGCCCATCCAGCGCATGTCCTGGTTGTGGTGCAGGCCCATGATGACCGAGCCGGCGCCCAGGAACAGCAGGGCCTTGAAAAACGCGTGCGTCATCAGGTGGAACACCGCGGCCGAATACGCCGAAGCGCCCAGGGCCACCGTCATATAGCCCAGTTGGGACAGCGTGGAGTAGGCCACGACGCGCTTGATGTCGTTCTGGACGATTCCCAGAAAGCCCATGAACAGCGCAGTGATCGCGCCCACCACCAGGATCAGGTTCAGCGCCGTGTCGGACAGTTCGAACAGCGGCGACATGCGCGCCACCATGAAGATCCCTGCCGTGACCATGGTCGCGGCGTGGATCAGCGCGGAGATGGGCGTCGGGCCTTCCATGGAATCGGGCAGCCACACGTGCAGCGGGAACTGCGCGCTCTTGCCCATGGCGCCGATGAACAGGCAGATGCAGATCGCGCTGATCAGCATCCAGTCGGTTCCCGGGAGCGTGAGGCCGCCGAGCCGCCCGGCCTGGAAAAACACCTCGGCGTAGTTCAGCGTTCCGGTGTAGGCCGCGATCAGACCGATTCCCAGGATGAAGCCGAAGTCGCCCACGCGGTTCACCAGAAAGGCCTTCATGTTGGCAAACACCGCCGACGGCTTGTGGAACCAGAAGCCGATCAGCAGGTACGACACCAGGCCCACGGCCTCCCAGCCAAAGAACAGTTGCAGCAGGTTGTTGCTCATGACCAGCATGAGCATGGAGAAGGTGAACAGCGAGATGTAGGCGAAGAAGCGGTTGTAGCCCGGGTCCTCGCGCATGTAGCCAATGGTGTAGACGTGCACCATCAGCGACACGAAGCTGACCACCACCATCATCATCGCGGTCAGGCCGTCAATCAGGAAGCCGACCTCCATCCGCAGGCCGCCGGCGAGCATCCAGGTGTAGAGCGTTTCGTTGAAGCGCGCGCCGTCCAGGGCCACGCTCTTGAGCGTCATGGCCGACAGGACGAAGGACACGAGCACCCCGGAAACCGCCAGGCTGTGGCCCAGGCGGCGGCCGATCCGGTTGCCGCCAAGGGCCGTGCCGAAGATTCCGGTCAGCACGGCGCCCGCCAGCGGAGCCAATGCGGCGGCCAGGAGCGTTGAAGCAGAGAGGGTTTGACTCATTCTTGAGAACCTTGGGGGAATACTGCGGTGCCGACCCGTCAACCCTTGAGGGTGTCGAGGTCTTGCGCGCTGATGCTCGAGCGGTTGCGAAACAGCAGCACCAGGATGGCCAGACCGATGGCCGACTCGGCGGCCGCCACCGTCAGGATGAAGAACACGAATACCTGGCCGTGCATGTCGCCCAGGTAGTGGGAGAAGGCCACGAAGTTCGTGTTCACCGCGAGCAGCATCAGCTCGATCGCCATCAGCAGCACGATCAGGTTCTTGCGGTTCAGGAAGATCCCGACCACCGCCAGCGCGAACAGCATCGCCCCCAGCGAGAGGAAATGGCCCAGGGTCAGCGTCATGCGGTTTTCTCCTCGGCAGCTGGCGGCTTGGCCGGAACGTCGGCGTCCGCCTTGCGCGTGGCGGCAAACTTGAGCACCTGCAAACGGTCGCGGGCGCGCACGCGGACTTGCGCCGAGGCGTCGATGGCCTTGCTGTCCTTGCGCTGGCGCAGGGTCAGCGCGATGGCGGAGATCATGGCCACGAGCAGGATCACCGCCGCGATCTCCACCGGGAGCAGGTATTCGGTATAGAGCAGTCTGCCCAGCGCCTGGGTGTTCGAGTGCGCGGCATCGACGACGGCCGACTTGGGCTCGTCCATGCCGCGAAAGCCGCCCATCAGCACGGCGGCCATCTCCAGCGCAATCAGCGCGCCCACGGTCGCGGCCAGCGGAAAGTGCTTCCAGAAACCCGTGCGCAGGCGGTCGATGTGGACGTCGAGCATCATCACCACGAACAAAAACAGCACCAGCACCGCGCCCAGGTACACCAGCACCAGCGTGATCGCGAGGAACTCGGCCCGGAGCAGCAGCCAGACCGCAGCGGCCTGCGAAAACGCAAGCATCAGGTAGAGCACCGCGTGCACCGGGTTGCGCGCGGTGATCACGCGCAGGGCGGCAAACAGCAGCACGGCCGAAAAGAGGTAGAAGAAACCGGTCTTGGCGTCCATGAATCGGGTCTTTATGGAAAGTCGGGTCCCGCAGCGTTTAGCGGTACTTGGCGTCGGCCGCCCTGGCCGCGGCGATTTCGGCCTCGTAGCGGTCGCCAACGGCCAAGAGCATGTCCTTGGTGAAGTACAGGTCGCCGCGTTTCTCGCCGTGGTATTCGAAGATGTGCGTCTCGACGATCGAGTCCACGGGGCAACTTTCCTCGCAGAAGCCGCAGAAGATGCACTTGGTCAGGTCGATGTCGTAGCGCGTGGTGCGGCGCGACCCGTCGGCGCGCACGGTCGATTCGATGCTGATCGCCACGGCAGGGCAGACGGCCTCGCACAGCTTGCAGGCGATGCAGCGCTCCTCGCCGTTGTCGTAGCGGCGCAGCGCGTGCAGGCCGCGAAAGCGCGGCGAAAGGGGCGTTTTCTCTTCCGGGAACTGCACCGTCACCTTGCGGCGAAAGGCGTAGCGCCCGGTCAGGGCCATTCCCTTGAACAGTTCGACGAGCAGAAAGCTCTTGAAGAAATCCTTGAGCGAAAAAGGTGCGGCAGCAATGGCAGTCATCGGGGTCCTCTTATTGCCAAATGTTCCAGGGCGAGAGCAGCCACCCGCCAACGATGAGCAGCCACACCAGCGTGACCGGAATGAAAACCTTCCAGCCCAGGCGCATGATCTGGTCGTAGCGAAAGCGCGGGAAGGTGGCGCGGATCCAGATGAACATGGACACCACCAGGAAGGTCTTGATCCCGAGCCAGATCCAGCCGGGGACCGCGTTGCACAGCGCGCTGTCGATGGGCGGCAACCAGCCGCCCAGGAACAGCAGCGTTGCCAGGATGGAGACCAGCCACATGCTCGCGTATTCGGCCAGGAAGAAGACCGCAAAGCCCATTCCGGAGTACTCGACCATGTGCCCGGCGACGATTTCCGCCTCGCCCTCGACGACGTCAA
Source organism: Verminephrobacter aporrectodeae subsp. tuberculatae At4 (assembly GCF_000193225.1). Lineage (GTDB taxonomy): Bacteria > Pseudomonadota > Gammaproteobacteria > Burkholderiales > Burkholderiaceae_C > Acidovorax > Acidovorax aporrectodeae. The sequence goes on from NZ_AFAL01000350.1 coordinate 20,922, forward strand.
ACGGATGGCGGTTGGTCTCCGCCACGCCCGAGATCAGATGCACCAGGAAAATCGGCAGCAGCGGCAACCAGTTCCAGGACAGGAAGTTCAGGCCCTTGTCCGCGGCCATTCCGCGCCCCTGCCCGAGAACGATCTCGGTCAGGTTCATGCTGCCCGAGACCATGATGACCACCAGAAAGCAAAAGCCCATGGCGATCTCGTAGCTCACCATCTGCGCCGACGCGCGCAGCGCGCCCAGAAAGGCGTACTTGGAGTTCGACGCCCAGCCGGCAATGATCACGCCGTAGACCTCGATGGACGTGATCGCCATGACCAGCAGCAGGCCGGCGTTGACGTTCGCCAGCGCCACGTCGGGGCCAAAGGGAATCGCCACCCAGGCGGCGAGCGCCGGCATGATCGCCATGATCGGACCGAGCACGAACAGGCCCCGGCTCGCGGCCGCGGGGTGGATGATTTCCTTGGTCAGCAGTTTCAGGGCGTCGGCAATGGGTTGCAGCAGGCCGAAAGGGCCCACGCGGTTCGGACCATGGCGCACCTGCATGAAACCCAGCAGCTTGCGCTCCCACAGCGTCAGGTACGCGACGGCGCCCATCAGCGGGACCAGGACGCAAACGATCTTGAGCAGGATCCAGAGCACCGGCCAGGCCATGCCGCTCCACCAGCCCACCGCCAGCAGGTTGCGTCCCGTTTCGTAGAGCGCGTCGATCATGCGGCGACTCCTTCAGCGGCCTGGCGTGCGTCGGCCGTGCGTTGCAGCGACGCCGCGCGGCGCACCAGGCTGTCGAGTTGGTAGATGGAGGCGACCACGGGTTCGCTCGCCACCCCGGTCAGCGGGGCGGACTGCGCGGCGTTCGACACCGCGTTCGACAACTGGTCGGCCGGCAACTGCGTGATGCTGCCCGCGGGCGCATTCGTTGCGCGCGCCAGCACCTCCTGCGCGCTCTCGAAGTCAAAGCCGGGAACCTCCAGCAGATTTGCGAGCACGCGCAGCACCTTCCACGCGGGACGGGCTTCGCCCGGCGGGCGGACTACGGCGTGAAAGCTCTGCAAACGGCCTTCGGCGTTGACAAAGCTGCCCGGGGTTTCCGTGAATGCGGCGATCGGCAGCAGCACGTCGCTGAATTCCATATTCGCCCGGAACGGGCTCAGGGTCACGACCATTTCGGCCGCGGCCAGCGCTGTCGCGGCCCGCACGCCGGCGGCCGAGTCGTGCACGGGTTCGGTGTTGAGCAGCAGCGCGGCCTTCAGCGCGCCGCCGAGCATTTCACCGGCGTGCAGGCCGCCGTTCACGGGCCAGGCGCCCGCAAACTGCGCGCCCACGGTGTTCGCCGCTTGCGTGAGGTAGCCGACCGTGGCCCCCGTGTGCGTGCCAATCCAGTTGGCAAGCGCGAGCAACTGCGTGGCCTGGGCGTGGTGCGCGGCCGCATTGCCGAGCAGCACGGCCTTGCGCTCACCGCCGAGCAGGGAGCGGGCAATCGCGGTTTCCGCGGCGGTATCGGACCCATCGGCCCCATCGGACGAGAGCACGCCCTGCGGCGCAGCGATGCCCTTCTCCCGCGCGAGCGCTGCGGCAATGCCACCGAGCGCCCGCACCCATTGGCCGGCGCCGTGCACCACCAGCCTGTGCGCGACCGGCAGGGCCCAGTCGCGCGCCACCGAGTCGAGCGCGCTGACCTCGCAACCATGGCGCGCGGCCTGGCGGATGCGCTGCGCAAACAGCGGATGGTCCTTGCGCAGGTTCGACCCCACGACGAGCACGCGCTGCAGCGTCGAGAGCGCAGCGATCGAGGTCCCGAGCCAGCGAATGCCCTCGGGGGCGGCGAATTCGGCGTTGCGCAGGCGGTGGTCGACGTTGTCGCTGCCCAGGCCGCGCAGCAGCGCCGCTGCCAGGTAGAGCTCTTCGAGCGTGCTGTGCGGGCTGAGCAGCGCGCCAATGCTGCCCGCGCCATGCGCGCTGCGGATGCTGCGCAGGCCCTGCGCAACGTACTCCAGCGCGCTCTGCCAATCGACTTCCTTCCAGACCCCGCCCTGCTTGAGCATGGGCCGGGTCAGGCGGTCCTCGGCGTTCAGCGCCTCGTAGGAGAAACGGTCGCGATCGGCGATCCAGCATTCGTTGACGGCCTCGTTCTCGAACGGCAGGACGCGCATCACCCGGTGGTTCTTGACCTGCACGATCAGGTTCGCACCCGTGGAATCGTGCGGGCTCACCGAGCGCCGGCGCGACAGCTCCCAGGTCCGGGCGCTGTAGCGAAAGGGCTTGCTGGTCAGCGCGCCGACCGGGCAGATGTCGATCATGTTGCCCGACAGTTCGGAGTCCACCGTGCCGCCCGTCACCGTGGTGATTTCCGCATGCTCGCCGCGGTGGATCATTCCCAGTTCCATCACGCCGGCCACCTCCTGACCAAAGCGCACGCAGCGCGTGCAGTGGATGCAGCGGTTCATCTCTTCCATGGAGATCAGCGGGCCCACGTCCTTGTGCGGGACCACGCGCTTTTCCTCCGTGTAGCGCGAGGAGCTGCTGCCGTAGCCTACGGCCAGGTCCTGCAGCTGGCATTCGCCGCCCTGGTCGCAAATCGGGCAGTCCAGCGGGTGGTTGATGAGCAAAAACTCCATCACCGAGCGCTGCGCGCGGATTGCCTTGTCGCTGTGCGTGCGCACCACCATGCCTTGCGCGGCCGGCGTGGCGCACGCGGGCATGGGTTTTGGCGCTTTCTCCACGTCAACCAGGCACATGCGGCAGTTGGCGGCGATGGAGAGTTTCTTGTGGTAGCAGAAGTGCGGAATATAGGTTCCCGCCTTCTCGGCCGCGTGCATCACCATGCAACCTTCGGCGACCTCCACCTTGCGACCGTCGAGTTCAATTTCAAGCATATGTGTTTCCCGCGATCAGGCGGCGGGCTGACTGGCCTGGGCCGTCCGGCTCTGGATCAGGGCCTCGAACTCGGGACGGAAATGCCGGAGCATGGCGCGCACCGGCATCGCTGCGGCGTCGCCGAGCGCGCAAATCGTGCGCCCCTGGATGTCGTCCGCGACCGAGTTGAGCAGGTCCAGGTCGTCCGCGCGGCCCTGTCCCTTCCGGATGCGCTCGAGCACGCGCCACATCCAGCCCGTGCCCTCGCGGCAGGGCGTGCATTGCCCGCAGGACTCGTGTGCGTAGAAGTACGACAGGCGCAGCAGGCTCTCGACCATGCAGCGCGAGTCGTCCATCACGATCACGGCGCCGGAGCCGAGCATCGATCCCGCCTTGGCGATGCTGTCGTAGTCCATGCTGCATTCCATGATCACCGCCGCCGGCAGCACCGGCGCCGAAGAGCCGCCGGGAATCACCGCCTTGAGCGTGCGGCCCGCGCGCACGCCCCCGGCGAGTTCGAGCAGCCGGGGAAACGGTGTGCCCAGGGGCACTTCGTAGTTGCCGGGCTGCTCCACGTCGCCCGAGACCGAGAAGATCTTCGTTCCGCCGTTGTTCGGCTTGCCGCACGCAAGGTACGCGGCCGCGCCATGGCGGATGATCCACGGCACGGCCGCGAAGGTCTCGGTGTTGTTGATCGTCGTGGGCTTGCCGTACAAGCCGCAGCTCGCGGGAAACGGCGGCTTGAAGCGCGGCTGGCCCTTCTTGCCTTCGAGCGATTCGAGCAGGGCGGTTTCCTCGCCGCAGATGTACGCGCCAAAACCATGCGCTGCGTGCAGCTCGAAGCCAAAGCCGCTGCCGAGGACGTCGCCGCCCAGATAGCCCGCGGCGCGCGCTTCGCCGAGCGCCGCCTCGAAGCGTTCGTAGGTCTGGAAGATCTCGCCGTGGATGTAGTTGTAGCCCACGGAGATGCCCATCGCGTAGGCCGCGATGGCCATGCCCTCGATGACGACGTGCGGGTTGAACTGCAGGATGTCGCGGTCCTTGCAGGTTCCCGGCTCGCCCTCGTCCGAATTGCAGACCAGGTATTTCTGGCCCGGAAAGGCGCGCGGCATGAAGCTCCACTTGAGCCCGGTGGGAAAGCCCGCACCGCCGCGGCCGCGCAGGCCCGACTCCTTGACCATGGTGATCACCTGCTCCGGGCTCAGCCCCGCGCTGCCGTCCTTGCCGAGAATGCGGCGCAGCGCCTGGTAGCCGCCGCGCGCCACGTAGCCCGCAAGGCCCCAGTTGCTGCCGTTCAGGCCGGCGTAAATCTGCGGTTCGATATGGCGGCCATGAAAGCAGGTTTGCACGCCCGTCGCCCGGAACTCGGAGAGAATTTGTTGCGCTGTGCTCATGGCCCGTCCTCCGTGCGAAGCGCCGTTGTGCCCTCGGCCTGGCGCAGGCCATCGACGAGCTGATCGAGCTTGTCGGGGTCCATGAAACTGCACATCGTGCGGTCGTTGACGAGCATCACGGGTGCGTCGGCGCAGGCGCCCAGGCATTCGCACTGCTGCAGCGTGAACAGGCCGTCGGCCGTGGTCCCGCCCATGGACACGCCGAGCTTTTGCTCCAGATGCTGCAACGCCTGCTGACCCCCGCGCAGCTGGCAGGGCAGGTTCGTGCAGACGTTGAGCTTGTAGCGGCCGGCCGGCTGCTGGTTGTACATGTTGTAGAAGGTCGTGACCTCGTGCACGGCAATCGGCGCCATCCCCAGGTACTGCGCGACCGCCGCCTCGCTCTCGGCGCTGACAAAGCCCTGCTCCTGCTGCACGATGGCCAGGCAGGCCATGACCGCAGACTGCTTCTGGTCTGCGGGGTACTTGGCCACTTCGCGCGCAAAACGCGCACGCGTCGTTTCGTCAATCATCGGTCAATCTCTCCGAACACGATGTCCATGGTGCCAATGATGGCCACGGCGTCGGCGAGCATGTGGCCCCGCGCCAATTCATCGAGCGTGGCCAGATGCGCAAAACCGGGCGCGCGGATCTTCAGGCGATAGGGTTTGTTCGCGCCATCGCTCAGCAGATAGATGCCGAACTCGCCCTTGGGGTGCTCCACGGCGGCGTAGGCCTCGCCCTCGGGAACGTGAAAGCCCTCGGTGAACAGCTTGAAATGGTGGATCAGCTCCTCCATGCGGGCCTTCATCGATTCGCGCCCTGGCGCCGCCACCTTGTGGTTGTCGGTGATCACCGGGCCGGGGTGCGCGCGCAGCCAGTCCACGCATTGCGCGATGATGCGGTTGGCTTCGCGCATCTCCTGCACCCGCACCAGGTAGCGGTCGTAGCAGTCGCCCGTGCGGCCCACGGGAACGTCGAAGTCCATGTGCTCGTACACCTCGTAGGGCTGGGTCTTGCGCAGGTCCCAGGCGACGCCCGATCCGCGCAGCATGGGGCCGGTCATGCCAAGGTTCAGCGCGCGCTCGGGCGAGACCACGCCGATGCCCACCGTGCGCTGCTTCCAGATGCGGTTGTCGGTGAGCAGGGTCTCGTACTCGTCCACGCAGCCCGGAAAGCGCTGGCTGAAGTCGGCGATGAAGTCCAGCAGCGAGCCCTGGCGGTTGCGGTTCAGTGCCGCGATCGCCCGGGCGTTGCGGATCTGGCCGGCCTGGTACTGCGGCATGCTCTCGGGCAGGTCGCGGTACACGCCGCCGGGACGGAAATACGCCGCGTGCATGCGCGCACCCGACACCGCCTCGTATATGTCGAACAGGTCTTCGCGCTCGCGGAAGGTGTAGATCAGGATCGTCGAACTGCCGCAGTCGTTGCCGTGCGAGCCGAGCCACATCAGGTGGTTCATCAAGCGGGTGATCTCCGAGAACAGCACGCGGATGTACTGCGCGCGCAGCGGCACTTCCAGGCCGAGCAGTTTCTCGATCGCCAGGCAGTACGCGTGCTCGTTGCACATCATCGAGACGTAGTCGAGCCGGTCCATGTAGGGCAGGGACTGGATATAGGTCTTGTGCTCGGCGAGCTTTTCGGTGGCGCGGTGGAGCAGACCGATATGCGGGTCGGCGCGCTGCACCACTTCGCCGTCGAGTTCCAGCACCAGACGCAGCACACCGTGCGCCGCCGGGTGCTGTGGACCAAAGTTCAGGGAGTAGTTCTTGATTTCAGCCATGGTGGATCACAGGGGCGCGCCGCGGCGCAGGCCTGCATACGATTCCTCGCGGACGATGCGCGGCGTGTTCTCGCGCGGCTCGATGCTCACGGGCTCGTAGACCACGCGGCGCAGTTCGGCGTCGTAGCGCATTTCCACATGGCCGGACAGCGGGAAGTCCTTGCGCATCGGGTGGCCGACGAAGCCGTAGTCGGTGAGGATGCGGCGCAGGTCGTCGTGGCCGTCGAACACGATGCCAAACAGGTCGAAGGCCTCGCGCTCGTACCAGTTCGCCGAATTCCACAGCCCGGACACGGAGGCCAGCAGCGGCAAATCGTCGTCCGGGCAGAACACCTTCACGCGCAGGCGCTGGTTCAGGCTGACGGACAGCAGATGCACCACCACGCAGTAGCGCGGCCCCTCGTGCACCGCGTCGGCGTACGTGGAGTAGTCCACGCCGCACAGGTCGATCAGTTGCTCGAAGCGGCAAGCCTCGGCGTCGCGCAGCACGCGCATCGCGTCGAGGTAGTCGGCGGCGGCGAGCAGCACGCTGACCTCGCCCAGCACCCGCGTGCTCTGGCGCACCCGGGCGCCGAGCGCCGCGCAGACAGTGTCCTGGAGTTTTTCTGGCCGAATGGCAACAGCGCTCATCATCGATCCTTCAAGCGCGCGCAATGGTGTGCGTGCGGCGAATTTTTTGCTGCAACTGGATGATTCCGTAGAGCAGCGCCTCCGCCGTCGGCGGGCAGCCGGGCACGTAGACATCGACCGGAACGATGCGGTCGCAACCGCGCACCACCGAATAGCTGTAGTGGTAGTAGCCGCCGCCGTTGGCGCAGGAGCCCATGGACAAAACCCAGCGCGGCTCGGACATCTGGTCGTAGACCTTGCGCAGCGCGGGCGCCATCTTGTTGCACAGCGTTCCGGCAACGATCATCAGGTCGGACTGGCGCGGGCTCGCGCGAAACACCTCGGCGCCAAAGCGGCCGATGTCGTAGCGCGCCGCAGCCGAGTGCATCATCTCGACGGCGCAGCAGGCCAGGCCAAAGGTCATCGGCCACAGCGAACCGGTCTTGGCCCAGTTCACCACGGCGTCGTAGCTCGTGGTGGCAAAGCCCTGCTTCATCACGCCTTCAATCATTGCATCCTCCTTGGTTTGCTGCGGCCCGCTCATTCCCAGTCCAGCGCCCCCTTTTTCCATTCGTAGACAAAGCCCACGATCAGCACGGCCAGGAAGATCAGCACCGCCACGAAGCCGGTGCCGCCGACCTCGCGCAGCGTCACCGCCCAGGGGAAGAGGAACGCGATTTCGAGATCGAACAGGATGAACAAAATGGCCACGAGGTAGTAGCGCACGTCGAACTTCATGCGCGCGTCTTCGAAGGCTTCAAAGCCGCATTCGTAGGGGGAGTTCTTCGCGGCGTCCGGGCGATTCGGGCCCAGTATGCGGCCGATGACGAGGGGGACGACGCCAACCGCGCTGCCGACCAAGATGAACAAAAGGACGGGGAGGTACTGATCGAGGTTCATCTTGCGGATTGGATCATCGCTGTGGCCCTGCCAAGCCATGCGGGCAGGCCTTTGCTTTGTTCTGGTGCCGTCGGCGAGACTCGAACTCGCACAGCTTGCGCCACTACCCCCTCAAGGTAGCGTGTCTACCAATTTCACCACGACGGCTGTCTTTCGCGTCCGGATGGCATGAGGAACCCTGCGGTTTTGGCTGGTCCGGACAATCGGCGATTCTACTCCGGAAAAACCCTGTGGGCTCTCTGCGATCTCCAGATTATTTGGTCGGAATCTGCGCGGCGCCCGAGGCCGGCGTCGCTGGTGGCGCGGTGGCGGCCGACGCCGCGTCCGCGGGCTGCGCGGCGGCAGCAGCAGGGGCCTCCAGCACGCTGCCCGAACCTGCGGGACGGGCGTGGCCAAAGTACGCCAAGGCCAGCGTGGAGGCGAGGAACACCGAAGCCAGCACCGCCGTGGTACGCGACAGGAAGTTGGCGCTGCCGCTCGCGCCAAACAGGCTGCCCGAACTGCCGCTGCCAAACGCCGCGCCCATGTCCGCGCCCTTGCCGTGCTGGATCAGGATCAGACCGATCATCACCAGCGCCGCGAGCATCTGCACGGCAAAAATCACATTCACGATCACGTTCATTCTTTGCCCACTCCTGATGCGATGACTGCGGCGCCATGGGCCGCGGCAATGATTGCCAAAAAGTCGGGGGCCTTGAGCGAGGCACGCCGACCAACCCCCCGTCGATGTCGGGCTGCGCCAGCAAGGGCGCCGCGTTCGCCGCGTTCAGACTGCCGCCGTAGAGCAGGCGGATGCGCCCGGCCTGCGCGCTCGCGGCGCGCAGTTGCGCGCGCAAAACGGCGTGCACCGCCTGCGCCTGCGCGGGCGACGCCGTGTGCCCCGTGCCGATCGCCCAGACCGGCTCGTACGCCAGCGCCACTTCGCTGATGCAATGGCCGTTGCGCTGGATCACCGCCGCAAGCTGGCGCCTGACCACGGCCTCGGTCTGGCCGGCCTCGCGCTCTTGCAGCGTCTCGCCCACGCAGACGATGGGCGTCAGGCCCGCAGCCAGCGCGCGCTGCGCCTTCTGCGCCACCACCTGGTCGGTTTCGCCGTGGTACTGGCGGCGTTCCGAATGCCCCACCAGCGTGTAGCGCACGCCAAAGTCCCTGAGCATGGCCGCGGAGACCTCGCCGGTGTACGCGCCCGCTTCGTGCTGCGACACGTCCTGCGCCGCCAGCGCGAGCACCGTTCCCGCAGTCAGCGCCTGCACCTGCGCCAGATAGGGCGCGGGCACCGCGAGCGCCAGGTCGCAGGCCGCGTCTCCGATTCCGGCGAGGATGGCGTGCAACAGGGCCTCGTTCGCCGCCAGGTCGCCGTTCATCTTCCAGTTGGCCGCGATGAGTTTTTTCTTGTCGTTCATGGTGACCAGGTCAAAACAATTTTTCCGATATGCCGATTCGATTCCATCAGCGCATGCGCCTGCGCCGCATCCGCCGCAGAGAACGTGCTGTGAATCACGGGACGCACCTGGCCCGAGGCCAGCCGGGGCCAGACCTGCTCGCGCAGTGCGCGCGCAATCGCCCCCTTGAACGCCACGGGGCGGGGGCGCAGGGTCGACCCCGTGATCGTGAGCCGGCGCCGCAGCACCAGCCCCGCGTCGAAGCCGCTGCGCACGCCGCCTTGCACTGCGATGATGGCGATGCGGCCATCCTCGGCCAGGCATTCCACTTCACGCGCCACGTAGTCGCCGGCGACCATGTCGAGCACCACGTCCACTCCCTTGCCCTGCGTGATGCGCCGGACCTCCTCGACAAAGTCCTGCGTGCGGTAGTTGATCGCCTGTTGCGCGCCCAGCGCCAGGCAGGCCGCGCATTTCTCCTCGCTGCCCGCGGTGGCGATGACCGTGGCGCCAAAGGCCCGCGCCAGCTGGATGGCTGCGACGCCGATACCGCTTGTCCCGCCCTGCACCAGCAGGCTCTCGCCCGCCTGCAAGCGGCCGCGGTCAAAGACATTGCTCCACACCGTGAAAAAGGTCTCGGGCAGCGCGGCCGCCTGCACATCGCTCAGGCCCTCGGGAACCGGCAGGCATTGCACGACCGGCGCGACGCAGAACTCGGCGTAGCCGCCGCCGGCAAGCAGCGCGCAGACGCGGTCGCCGACCTGGATTCCCGCCTCGGCCATGGCCGCAGAGTCCCCCGACTCGACCACGCCGGCGACTTCCAGCCCCGGAATGTCCGACGCGCCCGGTGGCGGGGCGTAGTGCCCGAGCCGCTGCAGCACATCGGGGCGGTTCACGCCGCTGGCGCGAACGCGGATCAGCAGTTCGCCCGCGCCCGGCTGCGGCACCGGGCGTTCGCCCGGGAGCAGCACCTCGGGCTTGCCAAAGGAGGTGATCTCGACAGCGCGCATGCTGCGGTTCATCGATGCATGGGGTTGAGAAATGGTGTGGGCTGCCCGCCTGGGTGGCGGGCGCAGCCCAAGGCAGAAAAGCTCAGTCCAGGACCTGCCTGGACGCCGCGTCGTCGTCGGGCTGCTGCAAGGGCAACGGCTGTTGGTGCTGTTGCTCCACCGGCTGGCGCCCCGCGTCACGCCCCTGGTGGCGCGGCTCGCGCTCGGCAAACGCAGGGCGGTCGCCGCTGCCCCCGGCGGGGCGCTCGGCGAGCACCTTCATCGACAGCTTGATGCGGCCCTTTTCGTCGGTCTCCATGACCTTGACCTTCACGACCTGGCCCTCGCTCAGGTAGTCGGAGACCCGCTCGACGCGCTCGTGCGCGATCTGGCTGATGTGCAGCAGACCGTCCTTGCCGGGCAGCAGATTGACCAGCGCGCCGAAGTCCAGAATCTTCGTCACCGCGCCCTCGTAGATCTTGCCGATCTCGACCTCGGCCGTGATCTGCTCGATGCGGCGCTTGGCCTCGTCGGCCTGGGCGGCCTGCGTCGCGGCGATGGTGATCGTTCCGTCCTCGCCGATGTCGATCTGGCAACCGGTCTCCTCGGTCAGCGCGCGGATCACCGCACCGCCCTTGCCGATCACGTCGCGGATCTTCTCGGGGTTGATCTTCATCGTGTAGAGCTTGGGCGCGAAGTGCGACACCTCGGCCTTGGACTCGCCCATGGCCTCCTGCATCTTGCCCAGGATATGCATGCGCGCCTCCTTGGCCTGCGCCAGAGCCACCTGCATGATCTCCCGGGTGATTCCCTGGATCTTGATGTCCATCTGCAAGGCGGTGATTCCCTCGGTCGTGCCGGCGACCTTGAAGTCCATGTCGCCCAGATGGTCCTCGTCGCCGAGGATGTCGGTGAGGACGGCAAAGCGGTTGCCGTCCTTGATCAGGCCCATGGCGATGCCCGCGACATGCGCCTTCAGCGGCACGCCTGCGTCCATCAGCGACAGGCAGCCGCCGCAGACCGAGGCCATCGACGAGGAGCCGTTGGACTCGGTGATCTCCGAGACCACGCGCAGGGTGTAGGGGAACTCTTCCTTGCTCGGCAGCACGGCCGCCAGCGCGCGCTTGGCCAGACGGCCGTGGCCGATTTCGCGGCGCTTGGTCGAACCCATGCGGCCCACCTCGCCGGTGGCGAAAGGCGGCATGTTGTAGTGCAGCATGAAGCGGTCCTCGTACTCGCCCGCGAGCGCGTCGATGCGCTGCGCGTCGCGCTCGGTGCCCAGCGTGGTCACCACCAGCGCCTGCGTTTCGCCGCGCGTGAACAGCGCCGAGCCATGCGCGCGGGGCAGCACGCCGCTGCGGATTTCGATGGCGCGCACGGTGCGCGTGTCGCGGCCGTCGATGCGCGGCTCGCCCGCCAGGATCTGGCTGCGGACGATTCCGGCCTCGATGTCGAACAGCATGCCCTCGACCTTCGTGGCGTCGAACCCCAGGCCCCCGGCCGCGAGGTCCGAGAGAACCGCGGCGTAGGCTTCGCGGCAGGCCTGCGTGCGCGCCTGCTTGTTGCGCAGCTGGTACGCGGCGCGCAGCCGGTCGTTGGCCAGCGCCGTGACCTTGGCGATCAGGGCCTCGTCACGGGCGGGTGCCGCCCACTGCCACACGGGCTTGCCGGCCTCCCGCACCAAATCGTGGATCGCGTCGATCACCACCTTGCCCTGCGCATGGCCGAACACCACGGCGCCGAGCATGATTTCTTCGGGCAACTGCCGGGCCTCGGATTCGACCATCAGCACGGCGGCCTCAGTGCCGGCGACGACCAGGTCCAACTGCGAGTTCTTGCGCGCCGTCGGGCCCGGGTTGAGCCGGTACTCACCGTCGATATAACCCACGCGCGCGGCGCCGATGGGGCCGTTGAACGGAATGCCCGAAATGGCCAAGGCCGCGCTGCTGGCGATGAGCGCGGCGATGTCGGCGTCCACCTCGGGGTTCAGCGACAGGGTGTGGATGACCACATGCACTTCGTTGAGAAAGCCCTCGGGGAACAGCGGACGGATCGGGCGGTCGATGAGCCGGCTGGTCAGCGTCTCGTGTTCGCTGGGCTTGGCTTCGCGCTTGAAGAAGCTGCCGGGGATCTTGCCCGCTGCGTAAGTCTTCTCGATGTAGTCCACGGTCAGCGGGAAAAAATCCTGGCCGGGCTTGGCCGACCTGGACGCGACCACGGTGGCCAGCACCACGGTGTCGTCGATAGCCACCAGCACCGCGCCAGAGGCCTGGCGGGCGATTTCGCCGGTCTCCATGACGACGGTCTTGTCGCCCCATTGGAAGGTCTTGCTGACTTTGTTGAAAATACCCATGTCGAACTCCTGTTGTAATGGCTGGCAGCACGCTGCCGGATGGTCTTCGAGGGCAATTCACAGAACACGATGCCATTCCAGTGGAACTGCCACCGGGGGCGCCAAGCCCATTGGAATGACACAGCTTCGCTCTGTTTCGCAGCCCCGAAGCAAAAAACGCCTGAGAGCGGCCCCAGGCGTCTTTGTGCAGGGAAGTATTACTTGCGCAACCCCAGCTTGGCGATCAGGGCGGTGTAACGGTCTGCGTCCCGGGCCTTGAGGTAGTCGAGCAGCTTGCGCCGGCGGCTGACCATGCGCAGCAGGCCGCGGCGACCATGGTGGTCCTTGGCGTTCGCCTTGAAATGCGGGGTCAGCTCGTTGATGCGGGCAGTCAGCAGGGCCACCTGCACTTCCGGGCTACCGGTGTCGTTGGCCGAGCGGGCGTTCGCCTTGACGACCTCGGCCTTGATGGAGGATGCGATCATGATTTTCCTTGGAATGGAGCGGCCCGCCGCTGACGACAGACCACGGTTTTGACTTGCGCCAGCAGTTGGAACGGCCGCCGGCGTGCGTTTTGCACCATGCAAAACCGGCGAATTATAGCCCGAGCCGATTCTGAGCCGCTGCGAGCCTTGTCCAACGTGGTGAATCTGAAGGGGCGGTTCCAGGCCCCGAGCGAGGGTGGGTTGATCATCAGGAAATGGTGGTCAACATGGACGAGACGCGGCGCACGACGATCGCGCAAATTGAGCAGTTTTTGGTCGCCAGCGCGGTGGTGCAATTCACCCCCAGCCAGGACGATGAGGAGCGCTACGCACACATCAGCCGGGTGCTCAAACGCTTTGACTATTCCTGCGCCTCGGCAAGGCCGACAAAGGGGTGCTGCTGCGCTACCTGGGCCACACCAGCGGCTACAGCCGCCAGCAGCTCACGCGGCTGGTCTCCCGCTGGCAGAGCAACCGCCTGGCACCTACCCCACTGGTCAAGCGCTACATGGCTCCAAACGCCCCGTTTGCACGCAAGTACACCAGCGCCGATATGTATATTTGCCATCGCCATTGGTTGCCGCATGCATGTGGAACTGGAAGCGGCGTAATCCGTGCTCAGGCGGCTATGGACGACTGACGGGCGTTGCATGGCCTTGGCACCAACTGTTTCCACTGGTTCGTGCCGCCCGGCGCGCAGCTGTGCTACATTGCCCGCCATGCAAGCGCACGGCAGGTCTTACTTCTGGTCCTTTATCTCGCCCCCCGGCGGATGAGAGGCGCGCGCGCAAGCAGACACGAGCTCCCCCTACCAACCGCCGACGCTCCCGGGCCCGGCGGTTTTTTCGTTTTTCAGCCCTTCCGCTCTCATTCATCACGTCTCCACGAGGAAGCCCCATGACGGCCCAAGCCACCCCTCCAGCGATGCCTGGTACCGCAGCGTCGAGAAAACCAGCCAGACCGACGACGAACGCATCAAGGACATCACCGTGCTGCCCCCTCCAGAGCATCTGATCCGCTTTTTCCCGATCCGCGCAACGCCGGTCGAGACGCTGATCACCCAGACCCGCAAAAGCATCCACCACATCATGGCGGGCAAGGACGACAGGCTGTTGATCGTCATCGGTCCCTGCTCGATCCACGATCCGGCGGCCGCACTCGAATACGCACGCCGCCTCGCGGCAGCGCGTGCGCAGTACGCCGACACCCTGGAAATCGTGATGCGCGTGTACTTTGAAAAGCCGCGCACCACGGTGGGCTGGAAGGGGCTCATCAACGACCCCTACCTGGACGAGAGCTACCGCATCGACGAGGGCCTGCGCATTGCGCGCCAACTGCTCATCGAGATCAACCGCCTGGGCGTTCCGGCCGGCAGCGAGTTTCTGGACGTGATCTCGCCGCAATACATCGGTGATTTGATCAGCTGGGGCGCGATCGGCGCGCGCACCACCGAAAGCCAGGTGCACCGCGAGCTGGCCTCGGGCCTGTCCGCGCCCATCGGCTTCAAGAACGGCACCGACGGCAACATCCGCATCGCCACCGACGCCATACAGTCGGCGGGCCGGGGGCACCACTTCCTGTCGGTGCACAAGAATGGCCAGGTGGCCATCGTCAACACCAAGGGCAACAAGGACTGCCACGTCATCCTGCGCGGCGGCAAAGTCCCGAACTACGATGCCGCGAGCGTCGCCGCCGCCTGCAAGGACCTGCAGGCCGCCAAGCTGCCCGCCACGTTGATGGTCGATTGCAGCCATGCGAACAGCAGCAAGCAGCATGAAAAGCAGCTCGACGTGGCACGCGACGTCGCGGCGCAACTTGCAGGAGGATCGCGCAGCGTCTTCGGCCTGATGATCGAAAGCCACCTGAACGCGGGGGCCCAGAAATTCACGCCGGGCAAGGATCTGCCGGTCACGCTCGAATACGGCAAGAGCATTACCGACGCCTGCCTGGGTTGGGACGATTCACTGCGGGCCCTGGCGGATCTGGCGCACGCCGTGCAGGCGCGTCGCGCACGCTGAGCGCTTGGACTGTGCCGCTGACGGGGTGACCGGGTGGCCGCCGCACGGGTGCTTGGGCGCGGCATTCAGCCCTGGCGATCCCAGTCAAAGCGCAGGGGTTCGCGGGCCTGGAACCGGGCCACGGCCTGCTGGTGGTAGTCGGTGCTGTGGGCCACCGTCTGGGCGTAGGCCTCCATCTCGGCCATGGCGTGGGCGTCAAGCTGGAAAGCCTGGTTCATGATTGACTTGGCCATTCCCAGGGCCGCCGTGGAGGCGTCGGCAAAGCGCGCAGCGAGCGCGCGCGCCCGGGTTTGCAACTGCGCCTCGGGGACGATGTCGTACACGATGCCCAGCGCACGCGCTTCCTCGGCCGCCATGGTGCGCGCGGTGAACACCAGTTCCTTCGCGCGCTGCAGGCCCACGATGCGCGGCAGCAACTGCATGGCGCCGAGGTCGGGGACGAGCCCGATGCGACCGAACACGGCGCAAAAGCGCGCGCGTGGCGTGGCCAGAATGAAATCAGCGGCCAGCGCCAGGCTGAACCCGGCGCCAAAGGCCGGACCGTCAACGGCGGCAATGACGGGTTTTTCCATATTCATCAGTTCGGGGAGCCAGCGGTGCAGTTGCCGGATGCGCTCGCGCCAGGCCATGCCGCCCTGCGTGGCGTCGAGCATCTGGGTAATGTCGCCGCCGGAGCAGAAAGCGCTCCCCGCGCCGCTGAGCAGCACGGCGTGCACGGTGTCGGCGTCGCGCACCCGGGCAATCGCTGCGGCCAGTTCCTCGCGCATCTGCTGGCTCAGGGCGTTGCGCGTCCGGGGGCAGTTCAGGGTGATTTGGGCAATGCCCTCGGAGCAATCGAGCAGGACGGCGGCTTCGGTCATCGGGATTCATTCCAACAAGAATGGCGCGCGGTAGCCCGGTAGTCGATTGGCGTGCTGCGCGGGAGGGCAGGGGCCCGGATGGGCTCAGATCGGGTTCTGACCGAACAACGTCGGCCGGACTCGGGCACCTCATCCTATGCGACCATGACCCATGCGGGCATCGGGCATACCGCCACGCGGACCTGCATGCCGGATGCTGCGACGGCATCCGATAATGGGGGCCGCCGATTGGTCGCAAATTCTTTGCGTCTGTGTTCTTCGGACTCGGGCTGACAGCGCTTGCGGGAACTCAAGCAGCGGCCGGCCTGTCGTAGCCGATGTGCGGTCAGCGCAGCCACCGGCCGGCCTGGACGGTGCTACCTGCGGTTATCGCCGCCCTGCAGAACAGGGGCCGGGCATCGTTGACAATGCTGCGCTGCGCAAAAATTCCAAGACCCTTCCGCAACGACTCTTCCATGAACTCCCCAAACATGTCCATCGTCTCTCTGGTGCTGCACGCCAGCTGGGTGGTGCAACTCGTCATGCTGCTGCTGCTGGGCGTATCCGTCGCCAGCTGGGCGGCGATTTTCCGCAAGCTGTTTTCCTTGAAGCGCGTGAAGGCGCTGAACGAAGATTTCGAGCGCGAATTTTGGTCCGGCACCAGCCTCAATGAGCTGTACGCCGGCGCCGCCCGAAACGCCGCACGGATCGGCCCCATGGAACGCATCTTTGCCAGCGGAATGCGCGAGTACCAGAAGCTGCGCGAGCGCCGCATCATGGACTCGGGAACCCTGCTTGACGGCACGCGCCGCGCCATGCGCGCGAGCTTCCAGCGCGAGATGGACATGGTCGAATCCAGCCTGTCGTTCCTCGCCTCCGTGGGCTCGGTGTCTCCGTATGTGGGTCTGTTTGGCACGGTTTGGGGCATCATGCACGCCTTCACGGGCCTGGCCGGAATGGAGCAGGTGACGCTGGCCACCGTGGCCCCCGGGATTGCCGAGGCGCTGGTGGCCACGGCCCTCGGCCTGTTTTCCGCGATCCCGGCCGTGATTGCGTACAACCGCTTTGCGCGTGACATCGACCGCGTGGCCACGCACCAGGAGACCTTCATCGAGGAGTTCTCCAACATCTTGCAGCGCAATCTGGGCGCGCAGCCCGCACACCACTGACTCTGAAGGAACCCGTATGCGGACCATGTCCACCACGGCGTCGCGCAGTCGCCGCACGATCAACGAAATCAACATGGTGCCGTTCATCGACGTGATGCTGGTGCTGCTCATCATCTTCATGGTGACGGCGCCCATGCTCACGCCGGGAACGATCGACCTGCCCCGCGTGCGCAAGAAGAGCCAAGACCTGCCCCGGGTGATGGCGCAGGTCATTGTCCAGAAGGACGGCTCGCTCCAGTTCAAGACGCCCGAGGCCAGCGTCAGCCTGAGCCGGCGTGAAATCGGTGACGCAGCGCTCCGCTGGCAAAAAAGCCGGGGGCAGGACGGCGCGGTGCTCATCAGCGCCGACAAGGGCGTGCCCTACGAAACGGTGGTCCAGGCCCTGGACGCGCTGCACCAGGCGGGCGTGCAGCGCGTCGGTCTGTCCGTCAGACAAGGTGTCTGAACCGAACCCGCCCCGCGTGAATCAGACGCCCATGCACGCGCACGACGACCACGACCAATTTGCCCCGCCCCGCGCGCCTGCGCGCCTGCGCGCCATCGTGCTCGCGGTGCTGGTCCACGCGGTGTTGATCGGCGCACTGACCTGGGGGGTGCATTGGAAGAACAGCGCTGACACGCCTGCGGTGGAGGCGCAGCTGTGGGCCGTCGTGCCCGAACACGGCGCCGCACCTGCACCGCAGCCGGTCACGCCACCGCCGCAGCCGCAACCGGTTACGCCCCCCCTCCGCCGCCGCGTGCCGAGGAAGAGCCCGACACCCGCGTGGCCGACATGGCCATCGAACGCGAGAAAAAGCGCTTGGAACAGGAGCGCAAACGCAAGGAGGAAGAGCGGCGCAACCGCCTGGAGCAGGAAGAGCGTCAGCAAAAAGCGCAGCGCGAGCAGCAGCTTGCCGAGCAAAAAAAGGCCGAGCAGGACAAGCAAAAGAAACTCGTCGAGGACCGGCGCAAGGCCGAGGCGGAGGCCAGACAGCTGGCCGAACTGCGCGAAGCCAACCTGCGCCGCATTCAGGGCATGGCGGCGGGCACCACCGGCAGTGCCCAGCGCAGCGCGGGGCCTTCGGGCAGCTATGGCGATAAGGTGGCCGCCAAGGTCAAGTCGAACATCGTGTACCCCGACGCGCTCTCGGGAAACCCGCGCGCGGTGGTTGAGGTGCGGGCCGCCCCCGAGGGCAGCATCGTGGGCAAGCGCCTGATTCAGTCCAGCGGCAACAAGGCCTGGGACGAGGCCGTGCTGCGCGCGCTCGACAAGACCGAGACGCTACCGCGTGATGTGGATGGGCGGGTTCCCCCTGCGCTGGAAATCGGCTTCCAACCCCGGGATTCCCGAGATTGAGCCGGAGGCGCTACCGTGCATGAGCCGGAGCGCTGCGGCGGGAATCAAAGATCAATGGTCGGCGTGGCGGGATTCGAACTCGCGACCCCTTGCACCCCATGCAAGTGCGCTACCAGGCTGCGCTACACGCCGAAAGAGGGTGGATTATAGGCAGAAAAATCCCCCGTCCGGATCCAACAGTGCACGAATTTCAAATAACTCCTTGCGCACTGCATCCGCGTCCAGCGGGCCACCCTGGGCATCGGTGCCTGGCGCGCACAGACTCTCCTCCGGCGTTCCGGGTGCTTGCGCATCGGGCGCCGCGGCATCGAACCCGTCGGGCTCCTGCTCTTGCAGGCGATTGCGCGCCCCGTTGATGGTGAAGCCCTGCTCGTACAGCAGGTTCCGGATGCGGCGAATCATGAGCACTTCATGGTGCTGGTAGTAGCGCCGGTTGCCACGGCGCTTCATGGGGCGCAGTTGGGTGAACTCCTGCTCCCAGTAACGCAGGACATGGGGCTTGACGCCGCACAGCTGCGCCACCTCACCAATCGTGAAGTAGCGCTTGGCCGGGATCGAGGGAAAGGGTGTGTCCATGGGGTGCTGGATTCAGCAAGTCAAGCAGAAAAAACCGGCAAGCGTACCGCAGACGCACGGGGCTACGCAATGCATTCACGTGGCGGTCGCGATCTGGATCTGTTCCTTGAGTTTGCTGCTGGCATGAAACGTCACCACCCGGCGTGCGCAGATCGAAATCGCCTCGCCGGTGTGCAGATTGCGCCCCGGACGGGGGAGCTTGGCGCGGGTCTGAAAATTGCCAAAGCCCGTCAGTTTGACGTCCTGGCCCTGCGCCAAGCTGTGCGTGATCAGCGCGAAGAACGCGTCGATCATGTCCTTGGATTCGCGCTTGTTCAGGCCGATCTGCTCGAACAGCAGGCCGGCCAGTTGCGCCTTGGTCAGCGCCGGGGTCTCCAGGCTTTCGACTGCCAATTCGAGCATGGCTTCACTCCTTTTGAAAACACCATCAGACACGCAGCCTGGCACCCGTGCACTGGGCCAGCCGGGCCACCACCGCCTGCACTGCGGCATCGATTTGCGCCTCGGTCAGCGGGGCCTCGTCGTGCCCCAGGGTCAGGCGCAGGGCCAGGCTTTTCTCACCTGCTGCCAAGCCACCTGCGGGCGTTTCTTCGCCCGCACGCCGGGCCTTCGGGCGGTACAGATCAAACAGCACGGCCGCGCGCAGCATGGTGCCGGGTACGGCCTGCTGCGCCGCGGCCATGATCTCGGCGTGCGTCACGCGCTCGGCGACCACCACGGCCAGATCGCGCTCCACCGCCTGCTGCCTGGGCACGGGCTGGAACCGGGGCAGCACGCGCTGCTGCACGGCGTCGAGCGCCAGTTCGAACAGCACCGGAGCCTGCGGCAGTTCCCACGACTGGCGCCACCGGGGATGCAGTTCACCGAGAAAACCGATGGTGTCCCCGTGCAGCAGCACGCGCGCGCAGCGGCCGGGGTGCATGGCGGGGTGGCTGGCCGGCTCAAAATCGGCTTGCAGCGGGGCCAACAACGCCTCGACGTCGCCCTTCACGTCGAAGAAATCGACGGCCTGCTCCTTGCGCCCCCATTGCAGCGCATCGTTCGGGCCGTAGGCCAGGGCGGCGACGCGCATGGGCTGGTGAATGCCTTCCACGGTGCTGTCGCTGGCGCGCACGCTGGCGTCGCGCAGGAACACGCGGCCCAGTTCGAACACGCGCACGCGCTCGCTGCGGCGGTCCAGGTTGAACTGGAGTACCTGCAGCAGCGAACCGAGCAGGGTCGAGCGCATCACGCCCATTTGGCTGGCGATGGGGTTGAGCAGTTTGATGGGCTGGGTATTCGCGGCGAGTTCATGCTCCCAGCGTTCCTGCACGAAGCTGAAGTTGATCGTTTCCTGATAGCCCAGGCCCGCCAGCGCGCGGCGCACGGCAAATGGGCTGCGCCGGGTCTCGGTCGCAGGCCGGGGCGTGATCGGTGCCAGGGGGGGCGTGTCGGGCAGCTTGTCGTAGCCGAGCGTGCGTGCCACTTCCTCGATCAGGTCTTCCTCGATCGCGATGTCAAAGCGGTACGCGGGCGGCGTGACCGTGAGGCAGCCCTCGCCCGGCACCACGGGCAGGCCCAGGCGCTGCAGCGCGTCGGCGCATTGCGACTGCGTGAGCGGCATGCCGATGACCTTCGCGGCGCGCGCCACGCGCAGCGTTACGGGCTGTGGCACGGGCAGATTCAGGATCTGGTCGTCAACGGGTCCGCAGACGGTCTGCGGCGTTGCGCAGATGTCGATGACCAACTGCGTGATGCGCTCGATATGCTCCACGGTCAGGCTCGGATCGACGCCGCGTTCGAAGCGGTGGCCGGCTTCGGTCGCGAAGTGGAAGCGGCGCGAGCGCCCGGCCAGCGCCTTGGGCCACCAGAACGCGGCCTCGATGTAGATGTTGCGCGTATCCTCCGACACCGCCGTGGCGGCGCCGCCCATGATTCCGGCCAGCGATTCGACCTGCTGCGCGTCGGCGATCACCCCCACCTTGTCGTCCAGCGTGACGCGGCGGCCATCGAGCAATTCGAGTTGCTCGCCGGGCCGGCCCCAGCGCACGTCCAGGCCGCCGTGGATCTTGTCGAGGTCAAAAATATGCGAGGGGCGTCCGAGTTCGAACATCACGTAGTTGGAGATGTCCACCAACGGCGCTACGCCGCGCTGACCGCAGCGCGCCAGGCGCTCGAGCATCCACTGCGGTGTGCGGGCGCGGGCGTTCACGTTGCGCACGATGCGGCCGGAAAAGCGCCCGCACAGGTCGCTGGCGCTGACCTTCACGCGCAGCGTGTCGCTGAGCCCGGCTGCGACTGCGGGAAACGGGGGCTGCTGCAACGGCGCGCCGGTGAATGCCGAAAGTTCGCGCGCAACGCCATGGACGCTCAGGCAATGCGCGAGATTGGGCGTGAGCTTCAGGGTGAACAGGGTGTCGTCCAGGTCCAGGTGCACGCGGATGTCCTGGCCCGGGGGGGCGCCGGCGTCGAGTTCGAGCAAACCGCCGTGCTCTTGCGATAGCCCGAGTTCGCGGGCCGAGCACAGCATGCCCTGGCTTTGCACGCCGCGCAGTTCGCTTACCCGAATCAGAATGGGCTTGCCGCCCTCACCGGGCGGCAGTTCGGCGCCCACCAGGGCGCAAGGCACCTTGATTCCCGCGCGGGCGTTCGGCGCGCCGCACACGACGTCGAGCAAGGCCGCCTGCCCCACGTCAACCTGGCACAGGCGCAGGCGGTCGGCGTCGGGGTGGCGCACGGCCTGCCGGATCTCGCCCACCACGACCTTGCTGAAAGGCGGCGCCACGGGGCGCAGTTCCTCCACCTCGAGGCCGGCCATGGTCAGCGTTTCGGCCAATTCGGCCGTCGTCAGGGGCGGGTTGCAGAACGTGCGCAACCAGGATTCAGGAAATTGCATGCTCGGACTCTGGTGGGTAGCGGGGCGCGGCCACCGGGAGCGCGCCCCGCGGAAGGAATCTGCGGTATCGGCTTTACTGGAACTGCGACAGGAAGCGGATGTCGCCGTCAAAGAACAGGCGCAGGTCGTTGACGCCATAGCGCAGCATGCTCAGGCGGTCTGGTCCCATGCCAAAGGCAAAGCCGATGTGCTTCTCGGGGTCGAGTCCCATGTTGCGCACCACGTTGGGATGCACCTGGCCCGATCCGGCCACCTCCAGCCAGCGGCCCGCGAGCGGCCCGGTCTGGAAGCGGATGTCGATCTCGGCGCTGGGCTCGGTGAACGGGAAGAAACTGGGGCGAAAGCGCAGCACCAGGTCTTCGTGCTCGAAGAACGTGCGGCAGAAGTCGGTGAAGACGACCTTCAGGTCCTTGAAGCTCACGTTCTCGCCAATCCACAGGCCTTCGCATTGGTGGAACATGGGCGAGTGCGTGGCGTCGCTGTCAACGCGGTAGGTGCGGCCCGGGGCGATCACCCGGATCTCGGGGATGGACTGGCCTGCATCGAGCGCCGCCCGGTGCTTCTTCACATGCTGCAGCGCGTGGCGGATCTGCATGGGGCTGGTGTGCGTGCGCAGCAGGTTGGGCGCGCCGGCGCTGCCGCCCTCGACGTAGAAGGTGTCGTGCATGGAGCGCGCGGGATGGTCCTCGGGCGTGTTCAGCGCGCTGAAGTTGAACCAGTCGGTCTCGATCTCGGGACCTTCGGCGACGTCGAAACCCATGGAGCCGAAGATGCCCTGGATGCGCTCGAGCGTCAGCGACACCGGGTGCAGCCCCCCCGGTCCGCGCTGGCGGCCCGGCAGGCTCACGTCCAGCGCTTCGGCCTCGAGTTGCGCCTGCAGTTCGGCGTCGGCCAGGGCTTGGCGGCGTGCGTTCAGGGCCGCCTCGACGGCCTGCTTGGCCGCATTGATGGCCGCGCCGCGGGCTTTCTTTTCCTCCACGCCAAGCTGCGCCAGGCCCTTCATGAGCTCGGTCACGCGGCCCGAACGGCCCAGAAACTGCGCCTTGGCGTTTTCCAGATCGGCCGGGGTGGCACTTTGGGCAAAGCGTTGCACCGCGCTCTCGACCAGGGAATCCAACTCATTCATGGCAACTCTTGAAAATGCACGAGGGCCAGCGCCTTTTCACAAGCCCTGACCCTCGTTGTTTGTCTGCGCGGCAAGCGAACCAGTGTTCTGCCCCGCGTCATGTGCCGATCTTCGCGCGGCAGGACACCAGGTCACCGGTCGTGAACACTCAAGCCGCCAGCCTGGCCTTGACCTGCTCCACGATGCTGCCAAAGGCCGCCCTGTCGTGCACCGCGAGGTCGGCGAGCATCTTGCGGTCGATCTCGATCGAGGCCTTCTTCAGGCCGTCAGCGAACTGGCTGTAGGTCAGGCCCAGTTCCCGGGCGGCGGCGTTGATGCGGGCAATCCACAGTTGGCGGAATACGCGCTTCTTGGTGCGGCGGTCGCGGTAGGCGTACTGCCCGGCCTTCATGACCGCCTGTTTGGCGATCCGGAAGACATTGCCGCGGCGACCACGGAAACCCTTGGCAAGGGCGAGAACTTTCTTGTGACGGGCACGGGCCGTTACACCACGTTTGACGCGAGGCATGTGAGTACTCCTTGTTCGTCGGTTGTCAAAGTCCGGCGCCCGGCAGCATCTGTGCAATGGAGCCCATGTCGGCCCCATGCACGGCAACCGAACCCCGCAGGTGGCGCTTGTTCTTGGTGCTCTTCTTGGTCAGGATGTGGCGTTTGAAGGCTTGGGCGCGCTTGACGGTACCACCGGGACGAACACGGAAGCGCTTCTTCGCGCTGCTCTTGGTTTTCATTTTGGGCATGTGACTGCTCCTGTTCATTGTGCTCGTGAGGCGTTTGCAAACCGATCTGCAAACTTGTTGGCCCCGAGCCACTTTTGTCGAAGTGGCTTTCGCCCTTCGTTCGGCGCCGCCGTGGCAGCGCCTGCGAACACCAGCGCCTTGCGGGCGCGGCGCGCGCATTCTCTCAGATTCCCGAATACTCCCGGATTCGGCCGTCAGGCCGTAGCGCCCGTTGCGGAAGCGGCTTCCGAAGCCGGTTTGGCAGCCGCCGGCTTTTTCTTGCCCGGGGCAATCATCATGATCATCTGGCGGCCTTCCAACTTGGGAAACTGCTCGATGATGATGCTGTCAGCCAGATCGTCGCGGATACGATTCAGCAGGGCCAAGCCCAGTTCCTGGTGCGTGATTTCACGTCCCCGGAAGCGCAGCGTGATCTTGCACTTGTCGCCATCGGCCAAGAAGCGGCGGATGTTGCGCATCTTGATGTTGTAGTCGCCATCATCGGTACCGGGGCGGAATTTGACTTCCTTGATTTCGATGACCGTCTGCTTGGCCTTGGCCTCGGCCGCCCGCTTTTGTTCCTGGTACTTGAACTTGCCATAGTCCATCAGGCGGCACACCGGGGGTTTCGCCGTGGCAGCGATTTCCACCAGATCCACGTCCAACTCACCCGCCATGCGCAGGGCTTCCGTCAGGCTCACGACGCCCAGAGGCTCGTTTTCCGGCCCGGAGAGGCGGACCTCCGGAGCCAGGATTTCCCGGTTCAGGCGGTGCTTGCGCTCTTCGCGGTGGCGACGATCACGAAATTCAGTAGCGATGACTATCTTCCTTTAATTCAAATGCTACAAATTATGTAGCTACAAACGCGTGCATGGCTGGCGCCAAAGAATTCATGCATACCAGAATCAGACTTTGGTGGCGATGTCCTGGGCGATCAGTTCGGCGAAAGCTTCAACGGACATCACGCCGAGGTCACGGTTGCCCCGGCCACGCACTGCGACAGCGCCTGCGGCCTTTTCCTTGTCGCCTGCGACGAGGATGTACGGCAGCTTTTGCAACGAGTGCTCGCGTATTTTATAGGTGATCTTCTCGTTTCGTAGATCGAGCGCAACCCTGAGGTCTTGACCCGGCAGCATTTTTTGCAGCTTTGCGGCAATTTCGCGACAGTAGTCGGCCTGCGCGTCGGTGATGTTGAGCAGCGCCAACTGCACCGGCGCAAGCCAGACGGGGAGGGCGCCCGCGTAGTGCTCGATGAGCATGCCGATGAAGCGTTCCATGCTGCCCACGGTGGCGCGGTGCAGCATCAGCGGGCGCTTGCGGCTGCCGTCCTCGGCCACGTACTGCGCGTCCAGGCGCTCGGGCAGGTTCGGGTCGATCTGTAGCGTCCCGCACTGCCATTGGCGGCCCAGCGCGTCCTTGAGCGTGTATTCGATCTTCGGGCCGTAGAACGCGCCCTCGCCTGCAGCGATCTCGAACGCGCAGCCCGAATGGCGCAGGCCGTCCATCAGCGCCTTCTCGGCCAGGTCCCAGGATTCGTCCGTGCCGATGCGCGCATCGGGCCGCGTCGCCAGCTTGTAGATGATGTCGGTAAAACCGAAGTCCTTGTAGACCTTTTGCACCAGGGCCGTGTAGTTGGCGCACTCCTGGAGCACCTGCTCCTGCGTGCAGAAGATATGGCCATCGTCCTGCGTGAAACCGCGCACGCGCATGATGCCGTGCAGGCCACCCGTGGGCTCGTTGCGGTGGCAGGCGCCGAACTCGCCGTAGCGCAGCGGCAGATCGCGGTAGCTCTTGATCCCCTGCTTGTAAATCAGGATGTGGCCGGGGCAGTTCATCGGCTTGAGCGCGTAGGCGCGCTTTTCCGATTCGGTCGTGAACATGTTGTCGCGGTACTTGTCCCAGTGGCCTGTTTTCTCCCACAGGCTCTGGTCCAGGATCTGCGGGCCCTTGACCTCCTGGTAGCCGTTGTCGCGGTACACGCGGCGCATGTACTGCTCCACCTCCTGCCACAGGGCCCAGCCCTTGGGGTGCCAGAACACGGTGCCCGGCGAGTGCTCGTCCAGGTGGAACAGGCCCAGCTCGCGGCCCAGCCTGCGGTGGTCGCGCTTCTCGGCCTCTTCGAGCACGCGGAGGTATTCCTGCAGTTCCTCCCGGCTCGCCCAGGCCGTGCCATAGATGCGCTGCAGCATCTCGTTGCGGTGGTCGCCGCGCCAGTAGGCGCCCGCCACCTTCATGAGCTTGAAGAATTTCAGCCGGCCCGTGCTGGGCACATGCGGGCCGCGGCACAGGTCTTCGAAATGGCCTTCGCGGTACAGGCTCAGTTCTTCGCCGCCGGGGATTGCGGCAATGATCTCGGCCTTGTAGTGCTCGCCCAGGCCCTTGAAGTAGGCCACGGCCTCGTCGCGCGGCAGCACGCGGCGCACGACGGGCTCGTCCCTTGCGGCCAGTTCCTGCATGCGCTTCTCGATCGCCGCCAAGTCTTCGGGCGTGAAGGGGCGCTGGTACGCAAAGTCGTAGAAGAAGCCGTTTTCGATCACCGGACCGACGGTCACCTGCGCTTCGGGGAACAACTCCTTGACGGCGTAGGCCAGCAGGTGGGCCGTGGAGTGGCGGATCAGTTCCAGCCCTTCGGCGTCCCGGGCCGTGATGATGGACAGCGGGCTGTCCGCCGTGATCTGGTGGCTGGTGTCCACCAGCCTGTCGCCAATCTTGCCGGCCAGGGCGGCCTTGGCCAGACCCGGGCCGATGGATGCCGCCACCTCGGTCACCGTCACGGGGCCCGGAAATTCGCGCTGCGCGCCATCGGGGAGCGTGATCCGAATCATGGGAGTCATTCTTTCCTTGCCAATGGGGCGCGTGCGCCAGGCCCGGCAACAAGCATGGCGCGCATCCCCTCTGCTGCTTTATGTGGAGGATGCACAAAGACGCCGCTCGAGCGCTGCATTCATGGCACCAAAGCCACGCTCGGTGTCATGCCGAATGCTGTGGAATATGGGTGCCGACAAGAGACCGGAGAAAGTCTCGCTATGCGTCAGTTCGGTTCTTGCATTCGGCAAGGACCGAAGGTCGAACTGGTGCAGGCCACAGAAAAGCCATGTGCTGCCTTTCCAGGACCCACGCCATGCCAGCGATTGCGCGGGGACCAGGGTGAGCAGTGTCGCTTCAAAGGTTTGGCGTTTGGGGGGCTGCAAGGTCACCGCAATGCGCAAGGACGCACCCAGCGTGCACTGCCCGGAAATCTCGACGATAAACGGATTCCAGGAAGGGTAATTTGCAAAATCCGCGAGTACGGCCCATACGTCATTCACAGGTGCGTCCATCTGGATCCGGGTGGTGATTTTCTTGGTCATGACGGGGGGCCATCCCGTACCGGTGCGTACGGCCAGCCTCAGCGGCCGGGGGAGTGATCTCGTGGAATGAATGGGCGCGCATCTTACCTTGTCGGAACATGACGCGAACTGCTTGCGTTTCCTTTCGTGCTGCCATTTGCGGGTCAGGACACCCGTGCGGGTGCTCACCGCTCTCTGGAAGGAAGCAAGGAATCGGCACCGGCGGCTTGAAAGTTCATGAGCCGCAGCCCCTCTACCTCGTCGCTGAGCGGCGGGTAGTCGCGCCAGTGCGGCAGGTTGTAGTGCCACCACTCCTTCGGGTTGTGCGCAAAGCCGCTGGCCACCATCAGGCCGAGCAATAGCGCGCGGTTGCGCTGGGCCACGATCGGCACGTCGATGCGGCCGTGGCCGGACTGCGCCGTCATGTCGTCAAAGTCGGTGCCCATGTCCAGCGGCTCGCCCGCGCTGTTGGCCAACGTCAGGTCAACCGCCACGCCCCGGCTGTGCATCGGGCCCTGGCGTGGGTCGGCAACGAAGTTCGGGTCGGGTAGCACCTTCCACAACAGCCATTGGGCCGCCACCGGGCGGTAGGCGTCAAACACGCGCAGCCGCAGGTTCTGCGCTGCGGCGAGCGCAGCGGCGCGCAGCAGGGCCTGCAATGCATGCGGATGCAGCAAGGCGACCGTGCGCTGGTAGATGGGCCGCCGGGTCAGGTTGTCGGCGCTGGCATAGAGCAGGTCGATGTCGATCGAAGGGTGAGAAATGGTTTCGAGAAGCATGGGGTCATGGGTGGCGTTCATGCAAGGGCACTGCGCAATCGCTCGCGTGCACGGATGGCGCTGCTTGCAGCCACGGCAGTGTAGACGCAGCCGTCGCGGGGCCGGCCGGGTGAGCGGCGGATGGCAGAATGCCGCCATGTTCACAGGCATCGTCCAGGCCACCGCCGCCATCGCCGCAGTCCACGCGCGCGCGGGGCTGCGCAGCCTGCTCCTGGAATTCCCCGCGGGCTTCTGCGAGGACCTGGGCATCGGCGCGAGCGTGTCGGTCGATGGCGTGTGCCTCACGGTCACCGGGCGGCCCTCGCCGACCGCGGCCGCGTTCGACGTGATGCAGCAGAGCCTGAACCTGACCACGCTGGGCGATTACGCGCCGGGCGAGCGCGTGAACGTGGAGCGCGCTGCCAGGGACGGCGCGGAGATCGGCGGGCACCCGCTGTCGGGGCACATCGACTGTGCGGCCACGCTCGCCGGGGTGCGCGCGGCCGAGGGCAATCTGGTGTGGCGCGTGGCCGTGCCGCCCGCGTTTTGCAAATACCTTTTTGCCCGGGGCTACATCGCCGTCCATGGCGCGAGCCTCACGCTGTCCGAGGTGAACCGCGCCGAAGGCTGGTTCGAGGTGTGGCTGATTCCCGAGACGCGCCGCGCCACGGTGTTCGAGCACAAGCGCGCCGGCGACCGGTTGAACATCGAGATCGAACGCAGCACGCAGGTGCTGGTGGATACCGTGCGCGAGGCGGTGCACGAAAGCCTGGGTCGCCTGCAGCCCGTGCTGGAGGAATTGCTTGCGCAAAAGGGCCTGGCGCTCGAAGACTTCATGCCGTCGGCGTGGCCACCGCACGCAGGCGGGCCGCCTGCTGCGCCGTGAGCCCGGCGTGTGTAGCCGGGCTCGACGAGCAAGGCCCTGCTCGTCGAGCGCATCGCGCACCGCCGGATGGATCGGCGGCTTCGGTCTGTCCGCATGAAGTGATGGTGCGCGCGCCATACCCCGAGACTCTCGCATGAACTTTGACCTCACAGAAGAACAAAGCGCCTTTGCCCGGAGCGCGCGCGCCTTTGCCCGGGCTGAATTCGCGCCCCACGCCGCACGCTGGGACGCCGAGGCCATTTTCCCCAGGGAGGCGATTGCCCAGGCCGGAAAGCTCGGTTTCTGCGGCCTGTACGCTCCCGAGGCTGCGGGCGGTCTGGCGCTGCCCCGGCTCGACGCCACGCTGGTGTTCGAGGAACTGGCGGCCGTCGATCCGTCGACCAGCGCCTTCATCAGCATCCACAACATGGCAACCTGGATGCTCGGCACCTGGGCCACGCCCGCCGTGCGCGAGCACTGGGGTCCGCTGCTGAGCGCGGGCGAAAAGCTGGCCTCGTACTGCCTGACCGAACCCGGTGCGGGATCGGACGCCGCGGCGCTCAAGACCCGGGCCGAACGGGTGCGCGACGAATACCACATCGATGGCAGCAAGGCCTTCATCTCGGGCGCGGGCAGCACCGACGTGCTGCTGCTCATGGCGCGCACCGGCGGCGCAGACTCGGGCGCGGGCGGAATCAGCGCGTTCGTGGTTCCGGCCGACGCCGCGGGAATCAGCTATGGGAAAAAGGAGCACAAGATGGGCTGGAACAGCCAGCCCACGCGCAGCATCCGCTTCGACGGCGTGCGCATCCCCGCTGACCACCTGCTCGGCCGCGTGGGCGAAGGCTTCAAGATCGCCATGCAGGGGCTGGACGGCGGGCGCATCAATATTGCCGCTTGCTCGGTCGGCGCGGCGCAGGGTGCGCTCGAAGCCGCCCGGCAGCACATGCACGAGCGCTGCCAGTTCGGCCAGCCGATCGCGCACTTTCAGGCGCTGCAGTTCAGGCTCGCCGACATGGCCACCGAACTGGTCGCCGCGCGCCAGATGGTGCGCCTGGCGGCGAGCAAGCTCGACGCGGGTGCGCGCGACGCCAGCACCTATTGCGCCATGGCCAAGCGTTTCGCCACCGACGCGGGCTTTGCCGTGTGCAACGAGGCGTTGCAACTGCACGGCGGCTACGGCTATATCCGCGAGTACCCTCTGGAGCGCCTGCTGCGCGACGTGCGCGTGCACCAGATCCTCGAAGGCAGCAATGAAATCATGCGCGTGATCATTGCGCGGCGCATGCTCGACGGCGACGCCCCGGATACCATCCGTTAGCGTTGGACCTTGCCCCTTGGACGGCCGGCGCAAGCGGCATTTTTTACCGAAAAACGGGAGACAAGCGCATGAAAATCGCATTCATCGGCCTGGGCAACATGGGCAGCCCCATGGCTCTGAACCTGCACCAGGCAGGCTACTCGGTACAGGCGTTTGACCTCTCACGCCCCGCGTGCGACAGGCTCGCCGCTGCGGGCGTTCCGATCGCCGCCGATGCCGCCACGTCGGTACAGGGCGCGCAGATCGTGATCAGCATGCTGCCCGCGAGCCGGCATGTCGAAGCGCTCTTTCTGGGGGATGGCACGCGGGCGGGCCTGTTGCCGCTGCTCACCGCGGGCACGCTGGTGATCGACTGCTCGACCATCGCCGCAGCGGCCGCGCGCAAGGTGGCTGACGCGGCGCATGCCCGGGGCGTTCTGTTCATCGACGCTCCCGTCTCGGGCGGAACGGGCGGCGCCGTGGCAGGCTCGCTGACCTTTATGGTGGGGGGCGACGCCGCAGCGCTGGAACGCGCGCGCCCGGTGCTGGAGAAGATGGGCGCGAACATCTTCCACGCGGGCGGCGTGGGCGCGGGCCAGACGGCGAAGATCTGCAACAACATGCTGCTGGGAATCCTGATGGCAGGCACCAGCGAGGCCATCGCCCTGGGCGTGGCCAACGGCCTGGACCCCAAGGTATTGAGCGAAATCATGCGCCGCAGCTCGGGCGGCAACTGGGCGCTGGAGAAGTACAACCCCATGCCTGGCGTGATGCAGACGGCTCCTGCCGCCAAGGGCTACACCGGTGGCTTTGGCACCGACCTGATGCTCAAGGACCTGGGCCTGGCGCAGGAAAGCGCGACCGCGGTGCAGGCTGCCACCCCCCTGGGCGGACTGGCGCGCAGCCTGTACGCCGCGCACAGCCTTGCGGGCAACGGCGCGCTGGACTTCTCGAGCATCATCTGCATGCTGCAAAAACGCTGAGGCGCAGAGGCCATCGGCCATCAGGCCAGGGTATGCAGCGGAATGTCCTGTGCCTGCGCGAGCGCGTCGAGCTGCGCGCGGGTCTGCGTGCGCAGGAACCCGGCGATCGCCTGGTGCGTGGCCGGGGCGTGGAGCCGCAGCGCGTCCCCGGTGGCGGGCAGGCCGGCGGCGGCGCATAGGCGTGCGGCAAAGTGCGGCTCCAGCGCGGCCACGGCGACCCGTCCGTCGGCGCAGGGGTAGACGCGGTAGCCCGCGTGCCCGCCGCCCACGGGGCCCTCGGGCGTGGTCAGGCCCCAGTCGCGTGGCAGGGCCAGCCAGGCTGCGGCGTCCGCCAGCGCGACCTCGATGCACGCGCCGGCGCCGGTGTGGGCGCGCTCCAGCAGGGCTTGCAGAACGGCCTCGCTGGCCATCAGGGCGCCGCCCATGTCGGCGTAGAGCGTGGGCGGCATTTCGTCTCCCGTGACCAGGCCGGCCTTGGCCAGGTAGGTCAGATCGTGGCCCGGCTCTTCGGCGCGTTCGCCCGCGGTGCCCACGATGCGTATCAGCGACAGGCGGGGGTAGCGCGCCTGCAGGGTGTCCTGGTCCAGCCCCAGCCGGGCCAGCGCAGACGGCCGAAAGGAGGTGAGCAGCGCGTCGCTGCGCGCCAGTTCCGCGTGCAGGCTGGCCTGGCCTGCGGGCGTTTTCAGGTCCGCGTACAGCAGCCTCACCCCCGCGTGCAGCGTGGCATGGACCGCGGGGTCATGGCTGGCCATGGGGTCGGCACTGCATTGGCCGGGGGCGGGTGGGGATTCGAGCTTGCTGCATTCGGCGCCCATGCGCGCGCAGCGCATCAGCGCCGCAGGGCCGGGCAGATTCAGCGCCAGGCTCAGGATGCGGGTGTTGCGCAGCGGTTGGGGCAGGGCAGGGGGCATGGGGCGGTGCTCTTGCGCTGCCGTCAGAGCACTTGCGCAATGGCCCGGCAGACGTAGCCCATGTTCCTGTCGTTGAGCGCGGCCACGCACATGCGGCCGGTGTCGGTGCCGTATACGCCGAATTCATTGCGCAGGCGCAGCATTTGTTCGCGGCTCAGGCCCGAGTAGCTGAACATGCCGATTTGCCGGGCGATGAATCCCATGTCCTGCTGCACGCCGGCGGCCTTCAGTCCATCGACCAACTGCTGGCGCACGGCCTGGATGCGCGTGCGCATGTGCGTCAGCTCTTTCTCCCACAGGGCGCGCAGTCCGGGGTCGTTCAGCACGGCGGCGACAACGGCGCCACCGTGGGTCGGGGGCGTGGAGTAGTTGGCGCGGATGACGATTTTGAGCTGGCTCAGCACCCGGCTGGCTTCCTGCTTGTCGGCGCAGAGCACCGACAGGCTGCCCACGCGCTCGCCGTACAGGCTGAGGTTCTTGGAAAACGAGGTGGACACGAGGAAGTCCAGGCCGGCAGCGACGCATTTGCCGATTACCGCGCCGTCTTCGGCGATTCCCTGGCCAAAGCCCTGGTAGGCCATGTCGAGGAAGAGCGTGAGGCCCCGAGCCTGGAGTACGGCGATGACCTGGTCCCACTGCGCGGAGTCGAGGTCGCAGCCGGTGGGGTTGTGGCAGCAGGCGTGCAGCACGACGATGCTGCCGGGGGCGGCAGCGTTCAGGTCCGCGAGCAAGGCTTCGATGTTCAGGCCGCGCTTTGCGGCGTCATAGTAGGTGTAGCTGCCGACGGCAAAGCCCGCCTGGGTGAACAGGGCGCGGTGGTTTTCCCAGCTCGGGTCGGAGATCAGCACCCGGGCGTCGGGGCTGAGCTTTTTCAGGAAGTCGGCGCCGATCTTCAGGCCACCGGTGCCGCCGATGGCCTGCACGGTGGCCACGCGGCCGGATTGGACGGGCTCGCTGTCGGCGCCGAACACCAGGCTCCTGACGGCCTGGTCGTAGGCCGCGATGCCGTCGATGGGCAGGTAACCGCGCGCGCTGGGGGCGCGCATCAGGTTTTTTTCGGCAGCCTGCACGCATTCCAGCAGGGGCAGCTTGCCGTGCGCGTCGAAATAAACGCCGACGCCCAGGTTCACCTTGTCGGCCCTGGTGTCGGCGTTGAACTGCTCGCTCAGGCCCAGGATGGGGTCGCGCGGGGCCATTTCGACGGCGGTGAACAAGGACATGAGAATTCTCCAGAGCTTGGTCGATGGCAAAGCAAAGTGGTGTTACCGTGCCGGGTTGGGTCAATTCTAGTGCGCTGGAGAGGCCCGCCCATCCCCACCGCTGAGCGCAACCATGCCGGATATCACACAGGCCCTGACGGATAAGCAGGACGGCGAATTCGTTCGTTTTCCCGATTCCCCTTTTGAATTGTTCCAGCCCTACCCCCCGGCGGGCGATCAGCCCGAGGCCATCGCCAAACTGGTCCAGGGGCTGATCGACGGCGAGGCATTCCAGACCCTGCTGGGCGTGACGGGATCGGGAAAGACCTTCACCATGGCGAACGTCATTGCCCGCATGGGGCGCCCGGCGATCGTGTTCGCGCCCAACAAGACGCTGGCCGCGCAGTTGTACAGCGAGTTCCGCGAGTTCTTCCCGAAGAACGCGGTCGAGTACTTCGTGAGCTACTACGACTACTACCAGCCCGAGGCCTATGTGCCGCAGCGCGATCTGTTCATAGAAAAAGACAGCGCGATCAACGAGCACATCGAGCAGATGCGCCTGAGTTGCACCAAGAGCCTGCTGGAGCGGCGCGACGTGCTGATCGTGGCCTCCGTGTCGGCGATCTACGGCATCGGCGAGCCGCAGAGCTACCACCGCATGGTGATGACGCTGCGCGTGGGCGACGGGCTGGGCCAGCGCGAGGCGATTGCGCAACTCATCCGCATGCAGTACCAGCGCAACGATGCCGATTTTTCGCGCGGCAAGTTCCGCGTGCGCGGCGAGACCATCGACGTGTTCCCGGCCGAGCACTCCGAGCTGGCCCTGCGCATCGAACTGTTCGACGACGCGGTGGAAAGCCTGCAACTCTTCGACCCGCTCACCGGGCACATCAGGCAGAAAATCCCGCGCTTTACCGTGTACCCCGGAAGCCATTACGTGACGCCGCGCGACAAGGTGCTGGCGGCGATCGAGACCATCAAGCTGGAACTCACCGAGCGCCTGGCGCAACTGCTCGCCGACGGCAAGCTGGTGGAGGCCCAACGGCTCGAGCAGCGCACGCGCTTCGATCTGGAGATGCTCGTCGAAGTGGGGCATTGCAAGGGAATCGAGAACTACACGCGCCACCTCTCGGGGGCGGCGCCGGGCGACCCGCCGAGCACGCTGACCGATTACCTGCCCAAGAACGCGCTGATGTTCCTCGACGAGAGCCACCAGATGATCGGCCAGCTCAACGCCATGTACAGCGGCGACCGCTCGCGCAAGACCACGCTCGTCGAGTATGGCTTTCGCCTGCCGTCGGCGCTGGACAACCGGCCGCTGAAGTTCGAGGAGTTCGAGCGGCGCATGCGGCAGGTGGTCTTTGTCTCGGCCACGCCCGCCGGCTACGAGAGGACCCACTCCGGTCAGATCGTGGACCAGCTGGTGCGGCCCACCGGCCTGGTGGACCCGCAGGTCGAGGTGCGCCCCGCGACGCACCAGGTCGACGACGTGCTGCAGGAAATACGCATCTGCGTGGAAAAGCGCGAGCGCGTGCTCATCACCACGCTGACCAAGCGCATGGCCGAGCAGCTGACCGACTACCTGACGGACAACGGCGTGAAGGTGCGCTACCTGCACAGCGACGTGGACACGGTCGAGCGCGTGGAGATCATCCGTGACCTGCGCCTGGGCGCGTTCGACGTGCTGGTGGGGATCAACCTGCTGCGCGAGGGGCTGGACATCCCCGAGGTGTCGCTGGTGGCGATCCTGGACGCCGACAAGGAGGGCTTTCTGCGCGCCGAGCGCAGCCTGATCCAGACCATAGGCCGCGCGGCGCGCAATCTCAATGGACGCGCCATCCTGTACGCGGACCGGATCACCGACTCCATGCAAAAAGCCATGGGCGAGACGGAACGCCGCCGGACGAAGCAGATCGCGCACAACGTGGAGCACGCCATCACGCCGCGCGGCATCGTCAAGCGGGTCAGAGACCTGATCGACGGCGTCCACAGCGAGAAAGCGGGCAAGGACGCGCAGCGGCTGGAACAGGAAGCCATGCAGCGCGCGCAGCTGCAGGACATGTCCGAAAAAGATTTGGCGCGCGAGATCAAGCGGCTCGAAAAACGCATGCTCGAGCACGCGCGCAATCTGGAGTTCGAGCAGGCGGCCCAGATGCGCGACCAGCTCACGCGGCTCAAGGGCCAGGCGTTTGGCGCGCATGGTGGCGATGCGCTCGCCCTGTGACGGAGCGGGCATATGGATTCACTGAGCAAATCGACGGGCGTACGCGCCTTAACCCGACTAATTTACTAGGGATTTGTGCTAGACTCGCACGAAACATTCAAAAACAAAAGCCCCATAAAGAGCAGCCTTGTTGCAAGCCCCTGTTCGGGCAACGGTGTGCGGCCAAGGGCGCGGGGGGGATGGTAGGGAGGTGGTGCCTCACTGACCATCAGGCCAGCGAAGGCGGTTTCCACAACGAACAAGCCTTGACAAGGAGCTTGCGATGCGTCTTACAACCAAAGGCCGTTTTGCGGTCACCGCGATGATCGACTTGGCACTGCGCCAGGACAATGGTCCTGTCACTCTGGTTGCAATCAGCCAACGGCAGGAAATTTCTCTGTCGTACCTGGAGCAACTCTTTGGCAGGTTGCGCCGCAATGAAATCGTGCAGTCCGTCCGGGGACCCGGCGGCGGCTACAAACTGGCCCGCGATGCGGCCGACATCACGGTGGTGGACATCGTCGTGTCGGTGGACGAACCCCTCGACGCCACGCAGTGCGCTGGCAAGGAGAACTGTCTGGGCGAGGCCGGCCGTTGCATGACGCACGAACTGTGGTCGGCGCTCAACCAGCGCATGGTGGACTTCCTCAATTCCGTGAGCTTGAAGAAGCTGGTCGACGATCAACTCGCCAAGGGCTTTCAGATTGAAGATCGACGAGTGACTCGGCGTTCGATCTCGACATTCCCCGTGCACCAGTCCGCCTGTGCGAGCACGACCCATTCGGTGTTCACACTGAACAATGCCTTAGTGAAATCCTGATCCCCGGAATTGCCCTGAGCGTGTCCGCACGCATCTTTTTTCGTTTTTTGCCGGTTTGTTTGCCAGCCAGAAACCTCTACTGAGCCAGCCATGAATATGACACCGCACTTTCCCATCTATCTCGACTACGGCGCCACGACCCCGGTAGACCCCCGCGTGGTGGACGCCATGGTCCCCTGGTTGCGCGAGCATTTCGGCAACCCGGCATCGCGCAGCCATGCCTGGGGTTGGGAGGCCGAAGAGGCCGTGGAAAAGGCCCGCGCGCAGGTGGCAGACCTGATCGGCGCGGACCCGCGCGAAATCGTCTGGACCAGCGGCGCCACGGAGTCCACCAATCTGGCGCTCAAGGGCGCGGCGCAGTTCTACAAGAGCAAGGGCCGGCACCTGATCACGCTCAAGACGGAGCACAAGGCCGTGCTGGATACCATGCGCGAGCTTGAGCGCCAGGGTTTCGAGGCCAGCTATCTGAATGTGCAGGAAGACGGTCTGCTCGACTTGGACGTCCTGCGCGCCGCGATTCGTCCCGACACCGTGCTGGTCAGCATCCTGTTCGTGAACAACGAAATCGGCGTGATCCAGGACATCGCGGCCATCGGCGCCCTGTGCCGCGAAAAAGGCGTCCTGCTGCACGTCGACGCGGCGCAGGCCACGGGCCGCGTCGAGATCGACATGAGCCGGCTGCCCATCGACCTGATGAGCATGACCGCGCACAAGACCTATGGCCCCAAGGGAATCGGTGCCCTGTACGTGCGCCGCAAGCCCCGGGTGCGCCTGGAAGCCCAGATGCACGGCGGCGGGCACGAGCGCGGCCTGCGTTCGGGCACCCTGCCCACGCACCAGATCGTGGGCATGGGCGAGGCATTTCGCATTGCCAAGGCAGAAATGGCCGAGAGCAACGCCAAGGCCCGGGTGCTGCAGCAGCGCCTGCTCGATGGTCTCAAGGACATCGAGCAGGTCTACATCAACGGCAGCCTGGAGCACCGTGTGCCGCAGAACCTGAACATGAGCTTCAACTTCGTCGAAGGCGAGTCGCTCATCATGGGGATCAAGGGGTTGGCCGTTTCCTCGGGTTCTGCCTGCACCTCGGCCAGCCTGGAGCCCAGCTACGTGCTGCGCGCCCTGGGCCGCAGCGACGAGTTGGCGCACAGCAGCCTGCGCATGACCATCGGTCGTTTCACCACGCAAGAGGAGATCGATTGCGCCATCCTCGCCATCCGCGAGAACGTGGCCCGTCTGCGCGAGCTCAGTCCATTGTGGGAGATGCACCAAGAAGGCATCGACATCAGCAGCATTCAGTGGGCTGCACATTGAACGCACTGAATTTTCCCGAAGATTTCTGAAACATTAAGGAGGATACACATCATGGCTTACTCGGAAAAAGTGGTTGACCATTACGAAAATCCGCGCAACGTGGGTTCGTTCGACAAGGGCGACGATTCGGTGGGCACCGGCATGGTCGGCGCGCCCGCCTGCGGCGACGTGATGAAATTGCAGATCAAGGTGAATCCGGAAACCGGCGTGATCGAAGACGCACGTTTCAAGACCTATGGTTGCGGTTCGGCCATTGCCTCGTCGTCGCTGGTGACCGAATGGGTCAAGGGCAAGACGCTGGCGCAGGCGACGGCGCTCAAGAACAGTGAGATCGCGCAGGAGTTGGCGCTGCCGCCCGTCAAGATCCACTGCTCCATCCTGGCCGAAGACGCGATCAAGGCCGCCGTGCTCGACTACCAGGCCAAGCACGCCGCGCTCAGCGCAACTGCCGCCTGAGTGTGTCATGGCCATTACGTTGACAGAGGCCGCCGCCCGGCATGTGAGCCGCTACCTGGCGCGCCGTGGCAAGGGGCTCGGCGTGCGCTTGGGGATCAAGACCACCGGTTGCTCGGGGCTGGCCTACAAGCTGGAGTACGTGGACGACAGCAGACCCGAGGACGTCGTGTTTGAAAACCATGGCGTCAAGGTGCTCATCGACCCCAAGAGCCTGGCTTACATCGACGGGACCGAACTGGATTTCGTTCGCGAAGGTCTGAACGAGGGCTTCAAGTTCAACAACCCCAAGGAGCGTGACCGCTGTGGTTGTGGAGAAAGCTTCCGCGTTTGAGGCTCCGTTCCCCCGCTCGTTTGCCATCCAAACCGCCACCGCGCTGTGTGCTGGCGGTTTTTTTCTTGACCCCTGACCCCCTCTTGACCCGTTCGATCGCTCCTGCTGCGCATGAATCTGCAATCTGACGACTTTGAACTGTTTGGCCTGCCGCATCGCTTCCAGCAGGAGCGCAGCGCCATCGACGCGCGCTGGAAGGAATTGCAGCGCCAGGCCCATCCGGACCAATTCGCCGCGCAGGGTGCAGCGGCACGGCGCGTGGCCATGCAATGGTCGGTGCGCATCAACGAGGCTTATCGGCGCCTGAAGGACCCGCTGCTGCGCGCTGCCTACCTGTGCGAACTGCATGGCGCTGCGGTCCGTTCGGAGGACAACACCGCCATGCCCGCAGCCTTCCTCATGCAGCAGTTGCAATGGCGCGAGGCCCTCGAAGAGGCATCGGCCGTGCAGGCGCTGGACGCGCTGGACGCCGCGGTGCAGCAGGCGCGCAGTGCGGCGCTCGCCGAATGCGAGCGTTTGCTGGACCAGCAGCAGGACCATGCGGCGGCGGTCCGCCAAGTCAGAGCCCTCATGTTCATTGCGCGCTTTGCCGACGACATCGGGCGTCGCCGGGAGCAACTGGGACAATAGCGCTTGAGTGTTTTTCCCTTCGCGAATCCGGCCGTTGCACTGGCGGATTCCACCCTGTCGAGATCCAGAATTTCATGGTGCTTTTGCAAATTTCCGAACCCGGGCAATCCCCTGACCCGCACCAGCGGCGCGTCGCCGTCGGCATCGACCTGGGGACCACCCATTCCCTGGTGGCCACCGTGCGCAATAGCGTGTCCGAATGCCTGCCTGACGCGCAGGGCAGGGTGCTGCTGCCCTCGGTCGTGCGCTACCTGGAAGAAGGCGGATGCCAAATCGGCCACGAGGCGTTGGCCGCGCAGGCCCGCGACGCGCGCAACACCATTGCTTCGGTGAAGCGCTGGATGGGGCGCAGTCTGAAAGACCTCGTGGGCGCGGAGAAACTGCCCTACGACTTCGTTTCTGCGCGCGGCGGCTCAGCGCAGGGCATGCTCAGCCTCGCCACGGTGGCTGGAAACAAGTCGCCCGTCGAGGTCAGCGCCGAGATTCTGACGGCCCTGCGTGAGCGCGCCGAAGACAGCCTGGGCGCCCCCTTGTACGGCGCGGTGATCACCGTTCCCGCGTACTTCGACGACGCGCAGCGCCAAGCCACCAAGGACGCCGCGAGACTTGCGGGCATCCACCTGCTGCGCCTGATCAACGAGCCCACGGCCGCGGCCATCGCCTACGGGCTGGACAACGCGAGCGAGGGCGTCTACGCCGTCTACGACCTGGGCGGCGGCACTTTCGATATCTCCATCCTGCGCCTTGCGCAGGGCGTGTTCGAGGTCATCGCGACCGGCGGCGATTCCGCCCTGGGCGGGGACGACTATGACGCCGCGCTGGCGGACTGGGTCTTGCAGCAGGTCAGGCAGCAGGCCACGACGCCGGCGGACAAATTCGCCGTGCGCATGGCGGCGCGGACCTGCAAGGAGGCATTGACGGCCAGCGATCGGGCGGCATTCAGTGCCGATACATCGGACGGCGGCGTGCATTTCGACGTGCGCAGGTCGGACTTTGACGCGCTCACGGCCGACTTGACCGCCCGTTCCATGGCGGCCGTGCGCCGTGCGCTGCGCGACGCGCAGCTCGCGTGCGACGAGGTGCAGGGCGTGGTGCTGGTGGGGGGCTCCACGCGCATGCCGCAGGTGCAGCGCGCGGTGGCCGAATTCTTTGGCAAAACCCCCCTGACCAACCTCGATCCGGACCAGGTGGTGGCCCTGGGCGCGGCCATTCAGGCGCAGCATCTGGCGGGCAACACCCCTGCGGGCGAGTTGTTGCTGCTGGACGTGATTCCCCTGTCTCTGGGAATCGAAACCATGGGGGGACTCGTCGAGCGCATCGTCGAGCGCAACGAGAGCATTCCCACGGCAAAAGCGCAGGACTTCACCACCAGCCAGGATGGCCAGACCGCACTCGCAATCCACGTCGTGCAGGGAGAGCGCGAACTGGTGCAGGACTGCCGCAGCCTGGCCCGGTTCGAACTGCGCGGAATCCCCCCGATGGTCGCCGGCGCTGCGCGCATCCGCGTGACCTTTGGCGTTGATGCCGACGGCCTCCTGAGCGTGAGCGCGCAGGAGCAGGTCAGTGGCGTGCAGGCGCGCATCGACGTGAAGCCCTCGTATGGCCTCTCGGACGAGCAGATCGCGCGCATGCTGCAGGATGGCTTCGCCGCTGCGGCGCAGGACCGGCAGGCCCGCTCCGTGGTCGAGGCGCGGGTCGACGCGCAGCGCATGCTCGGCGCCACACAGGGCGCGCTGGACGCGGACGGCGATATGCTCACGCCCCGCGAGCGCGCGGACATCGAAGCCCTGATGCGCGCGCTGCACGGCCAGCGCGACTGCGACGACGCCGCCGCCATCGAGGCCGCCACCGACGCCCTGACCAGGGGAACGGAAGCGTTTGCCGCCCTGCGCATGAACCGTGGCATCCAGCGTGCGCTGGCCGGCAGAAACGTGCAAACCCTTTGAAGAGCCCCGGCCCAGCAGAACCGCAAGCAGCCCCATGCCCGTCATCAAGATCCTTCCCCACCCCGAGTACTGCCCTGCAGGCGCAGAAATCAGCGCGCCGGCCGGCACGTCGATCTGCGAGGCCCTGCTCGAAAACCACATCCCCATCGAGCACGCCTGCGACATGAGCTGCGCCTGCACCACATGCCACGTGATCGTGCGCCAGGGGCTCGATTCGCTCGGCGCGGTCGAGGAGGAAGAGGAAGACCTGCTGGACCGGGCCTGGGGTCTGGAGCCCCAGTCGCGCCTGTCCTGCCAGGCCATCCTGGCGCAGCAGGATTTGCTGCTGGAGATTCCCCGATACACCATCAACCACGCCAAGGAACAGCACTGATGTCGCGGCAAATCGTTCTGGATACGGAAACCACGGGCCTGTCGGCCGACAATGGCGATCGCATCATCGAACTCGGCTGCGTGGAATTGCTCAACCGCAGGCTCACGGGAAACAACCTGCACCTGTTCTTCAACCCGGACCGCGACAGCCATGAAGACGCGCTCAAGGTGCACGGCATCAGCAACGAGTTCCTGAAAGACAAGCCCCGATTCGCCGAGGTGGTGGAGCGGGTCATCGAGTACCTGCGGGATGCCGAGGTCATCATCCACAACGCGGCCTTCGACCTGGGTTTTCTCGACAAGGAACTCGCGCTCACGGGCCGTCCCGCGTTCCGCACCCACATAGCGAGCGTCACCGACACGCTCGCCATGGCCAGGGAGATGTACCCGGGCAAGCGCAACTCGCTCGACGCGCTGTGCGAGCGGCTGGGGGTGAACAATTCGGGCCGTATATTGCACGGCGCCTTGCTGGACGCCGAACTGCTCGCCGACGTATACATCCATCTGACCCGGGGCCAGGACGCATTGCTCATCGCCGACGACGCGCAGGAAAGCGCTCACGGCCTGAAAGTCACGGCCATCGATTTGCGTGCGCTCGTGCTGCCCGTCGTGCACGCGAGTGCGCAGGAACAGGTGGCGCACGCCGAGGTGCTGGCACAGATCGACAAGGCCAGCGGCGGCAAGACGATCTGGCGCAGCCTTGGGTCTGTGCCATAATCCGCAGCCGCCACAGCGTGGCACGGGTGATTAGCTCAGCGGTAGAGCACTGCCTTCACACGGCAGGGGTCACATGTTCGATCCATGTATCACCCACCATTTTCCGGTCGCCACTTGTTTAATTTGCGACAGACCACTTACAATCGATAACCCTTTGCGGTCCCGTCCTGTGAGGAATTCCAGGCAGATGACTAAGATGATCTGCATTCTCCGGCGAGGGATTCACAAACATCTTCGTTGCTTCACCGAAAGGCTGACATGACTGCTTCCGACACCACCCCCCCCACCACCCAGAGCGAACTGGAAAAGCTGGTCTCCGATTTGCGGGGACTTTTGGCCAGCAAGAACCTGGATACGATCCCTGAAATCAAGCTCCTGCGCCAGCGCCTGGACGATGGCATGCACAACGTGCGCGAGTTGGCCGTGCGCGCCGCCCAGGACGCCGCCCGCCAGGCGAAGGAGGCCGCTCAGGCCGCCGACCGCTATGCGCACGACGAGCCCTGGCGCGTGGCCGGCGCGGCGCTGGCCATGGGCGCTCTGGTCGGTTTCCTGCTCGCACGCCGTTGAGCATGACGGTACGCCAACGGGGCCGCGCATGAACTGGCTCGCGCTTCTCGGGCTGGAGGGATTCGTTGCCCGCTGGCGTACGCATGCGATCGAAGGCGTCATCGCCGCCGAGGACCGGATGGAACTGGCCCGCCTCGAGTGGCGGGACTGGAAACGGCGCCTTCAGCAAGTGCTCGTGCTGACCATCATGATCGCCGGGCTCACGATGGTGGCCCTGACCATGCTGTCGCTCGCCGTGTTGGTGCATTTCTGGGATACCCCCGAGCGCAGGCTCGTGGCCTGGCTGGTCGCGGGCGTATGGTCCGTGGCATGGACTGCCACCCTGGTGGGCCTGGTTTGCGCGGTACGGTGCGCGGGCCATGGCTTCGCCCTGACATGCCGGGAACTGGCGCAGGACTGGCGCGACATCAAGGAGCGCCTGTGACGAGCCCTCTCAGCACCCCGACGGAACTTCGGCCCACGGCCGAGCAGCAGCGCGTGCTCGAGCGCATCGAACAGCAGCGCGAGCGCCTGCGTGCGCGCCGGGCGGCCCGTGTTCAGTTGCTGGCCATGGCCGGCGGGCACGAGCGCGTAGCGGGCGGTATGGACGAATCCCTCGCGTTGCGCGCCGTGGGTTTCGCACGCGAGCACCCGTTGGCGCTGGCTGCGCTGGCGGGTGTGGCAATCGCCGCCGGGCCGCACAAGCTGATGCGCTGGGTCGGGGTTGTGCTGCCCCTGTTGCTGCGCCTTGGGCGCTGACCGGTCCGGTCAGGCCATGGCCTGAATCGCCCTGGCCGCCTGCGCGACCAGAGCCGGACCTGCGTAGACCAAGCCGGTGTAGATCTGCACCGCGTCGGCGCCTGCGCGGATCTTGCTTACTGCGTCTTCGGCGCTCATGATTCCGCCTACGCCAATGATGGGAAAGCGCGGCCCCAGGGCCGCGCGCAGTTGGCGCACCACCTGGTTGCTGGCGTGCAGCAGGGGCGCGCCGCTGAGCCCGCCGGTTTCCTCGCCATGGCGCATGCCCTGTACCGCCGTGCGATTGAGGGTGGTGTTGGTGGCGATCACGCCGTCCATGCCGTGCCGTTGCAGCGTGGCCGCGATGACCGACACCTGCGCCTCCTCCAGATCCGGCGCGATCTTCACGAACACCGGAACGCGCCGTCCATGCTGGCGGGCCAGGGCCGCGCGGCGCGCGGTGATGGCACCGAGCAAGGCGTCCAGGGCGGCGTCGCCCTGCAGGGCGCGCAGGTTCTGCGTATTCGGCGAACTGATGTTCAGCGCCACGTAGTCCGCGTGCGGATACACGCCTTCCAGGCCGCTCAGGTAGTCGCCGGTCGCGTCCTCGATGGGGGTCGTGGCGTTCTTGCCGATGTTCAAACCCAGCAGCGCAGGATGCCTGCGGCGCTGCGCGCGAGAGCCGACCTGCCGCACGTTGTGCACGAAGGAATCCAGGCCCTCGTTGTTGAACCCCAGGCGGTTGATGAGTGCCCGGGCTTCGGGCAGGCGAAACATGCGCGGCCTGGGGTTGCCCGGCTGCGCCTTGGGGGTGACGGTGCCCACTTCCACGAAGCCGAAGCCCATGGCCGCCAGCGCATCGATGCAGCGGGCGTTCTTGTCCAGGCCGGCAGCCAGGCCGACGCGGTTGGGAAAGACCAGTCCGGCCAACTCCACGGGGTCGTCCACCGTCTCATGGCACCAGGCCCATTGCAGCGGCGTGCCCTGCCCGCGCGCGAGCAGGTCCAGGGTCAGTTCGTGGGCGGCTTCGGCGTCCATGCCGAAAAGAAAGGAGCGGGCGAGGGCGTAGGGAATCAGGGACATGGAGGGGAGGGATAATCCGCGCATTGGCCCTGAATTCTCCCATGACGACCACGACCGCCCTGTCCCAAGACGAACTCAAAACCCTGGTCGGCCGCGCCGCACTCGAATACGTGCTGCCCGGCGGGATCGTGGGGGTGGGCACCGGCTCCACCGTTGACAGGTTCATCGACGCGCTGGCGGAAATCAAGGACCAGATCGTGGGCGCCGTTTCCAGTTCGGTGGCGAGCACCCGGCGTTTGCAGGCCCTGGGCATTGCGGTGTTCGATG
This sequence comes from Verminephrobacter aporrectodeae subsp. tuberculatae At4, assembly GCF_000193225.1. Lineage (GTDB taxonomy): Bacteria > Pseudomonadota > Gammaproteobacteria > Burkholderiales > Burkholderiaceae_C > Acidovorax > Acidovorax aporrectodeae. The sequence continues at coordinate 65,046 of NZ_AFAL01000350.1, forward strand.
CGAACGAGGTGGAATCCTTGCCGGTGTACATCGACGGTGCCGACGAAATCGACGGCAACGGCCATATGCTCAAGGGCGGTGGCGCCGCATTGACGCGCGAGAAGATCGTGGCGGCGCTGGCCAGCCGCTTCGTCTGCATTGCCGATGCATCGAAACGGGTGCCGACGCTGGGGCGGTTTCCGCTGCCCGTCGAGGTGATTCCCATGGCGGAAAAACACATTGCCCGCCGTTTTGCGGCAAAGGGCGGGCAGGCGAGTCTGCGCCTCGTCGGGGGCCAGCCGCTGGTCACCGACAACGGCCAGCATATTCTGGACGTCCGGGGCCTGTGGATCACGGATCCGCTGGCGTTCGAGTCGGAAATCAACCAGTGGCCGGGGGTGGTCACCGCGGGCGTGTTTGCGCAGCACAAGGCGTCGGTGTGCCTGCTGGGAACGGCCCAGGGCGTGAAGACGCTGACGTACCCAAGTTCCTGAAGCGGTAGCCCGCGATCCCGTGGATCAAGCCACCGGCTGGGCCAGCCACTCCTCGGCCAGTTTGACCCAGTAGGTCGCGCCCAGCGGGATCAGCGCGTCGTTGAAGTCATAGCTCGGGTTGTGCAGCGTGCAGGGGCCGCCGCCGTGGCCCATCTCGCGGTGCGCGCCGTCGCCATTGCCAATGAAGCAGTAGGCGCCCGGCTTGGCCAGCAGCATGTAGGCGAAGTCTTCGGCGCCCATGGTCGGCTCCTGCACCAGTACCCGCTCTTCGCCGACGATTCCCGCCATGACCTTGCGCGCGAAGTGGGCCTCCGCAGCCGAGTTCACTGTGGGCGGATATTTGCGCACGAACTCGAATGTGCACCGCGCGTCGTGCGCGGCGCAGCAGTGCTCTGCCACCTGCTGCATGCGCTTTTCGATCAGGTCCAGCACCCCGGTCGTGAAGCTGCGCGCCGTGCCCCGCAACTCGCACCGGTCGGGAATCACGTTGCTGGCCTCGCCCGCGTGCATCATGGTCACCGAGATCACGCCCGCGTCCACGGGCTTTTTGTTGCGACTGATGATGGTCTGGAAGGCCTGCACCATCTGGCAGGCGATCAGCACCGGGTCGATTCCCGTATGCGGTAGCGCGGCGTGGCCGCCCTTGCCGTGGATGGTGATCCTGAATTCGCTGGTCGATGCCATCACCGGACCGGGGCTCACGGCAAAGCTGCCCATGGGCATTCCCGGCCAGTTGTGCATGCCGAAGACGGCCTGCATGGGAAAGCGCTCGAACAGGCCGTCTTCGATCATCACGCGGGCGCCGCCGCCGCCCTCTTCTGCGGGCTGGAAGATCAGGTACACGGTGCCGTCGAAATCGCGCTGCCGGGAAAAGTGCTGCGCCGCGGCGAGCAGCATCGCCGTGTGGCCGTCGTGGCCGCAGGCGTGCATCTTGCCCTGGTGCTGGCTGGCGTGGGCAAAGGTGTTGAACTCCTGCATCGGCAGGGCGTCCATGTCGGCGCGCAGGCCGATGGCCCGGCCGCTGGCGCCGCCGTCGCGCCCCAGGACGGTGGCGACGACCCCGGTCTTGCCCAGCCCCCGGTGGATCGGCAGACCCCATTCGCTGAGCTTTTGCGCGACCACGTCGGCGGTGCGCACTTCTTCGAAGCACAGTTCGGGATGGGCGTGGATGTCGCGGCGCACTGCGGCAATGCGGGCCGACTGGGTGACGATGGAGTCTATGACGTTCATGGTGGGGCCTTGTTGCCCCGCAGTCTAACCAATCTGGCGCGTGTCAAGATGCTTGTCGCTTCATTCAGACAGTCATCGGCCAAATCACGGCGGCATGGAAATGAATGCAACACCGCCGAACAAATCCGGGCAGGAAAACAAGGTTCATGGGCTCGCGATCAGCACGGGTCTGACCTGGACAACGTGACCCGCCTGGATGCCTTCTCCGTCGATGACTTTGTAGGCCTCGGACATCAGTCCCTCGACGTTTTGGCGCACCATGTGCACGGGGAAGCGCAGGCCCGCCGCGAATGGGTCCCAGTCGTAGCTGCCGAAAGTGCAGGCCAGGACCTCGTCCATTGGCAGCGTCCTGAGGAAACGCAGCGCTCCTTCGAGACAGACGCCGGACGCCAGCAACAGCCCGCGCGGCAGGCCGCCCAGATCCTGATACAGGCGGGCCATGGCGACCTCAGCTTGGTTCACGTCGTAGCCGCAGCGGATGAGTTGCTGCTCCTGAACGGGACCCAAGCGGCGACGCGCGACCTCCGAGAATCCGAGGACCCGTTGCTCGGTGGCGAATTCACCGCGGATGCCGCCCAGGAAGTACAGCCTGTTGCGTGCGCGATCAGCGGGCTCTGCTGAGCGCGCGATCAGCAGCCGCGTGAGTTCGGCCGCGCCCCAGCGGTTGTCGCTGGTGATCGATGGCGCCTTCTTGCCAGGCAAGTCCACGTTCACGTGCCGCACCCGGTGCCGCATGCACAGCGCGCTCACGCCATCGGGATGGGTGGCACCGGTGACGATCAAGTGTTCGACCTGGTAGGAGATCAGGGTCTGAACGGTCCGGACTTCGATCGCGGGGTCACGCAATGTGCTCACCACCATGGGATGCAGGCCACGCTCGCGCGCCATGCGCTCGAAAGCCTGCGACAACACGCCGAAGAAGCGGTCTTCGTGGGTCGGAATCATCATGCCGATGAGCCCTGAACGATTGCGTCGCAGACCACTCGCCTGCCGGTTCAACGCGTAGCCCTTGTCCTGTGCGAGTTGCTGCACGCGCTTGGCAGTTTCTTCGCTGATGCGGCGTTGCTGCCAAGTGCCATTGAGGCTGGCACTGACTGTGGATGCAGAGGTTCTCGCCAAGGCAGCGAGGTCGTAGATCGTCGATTTGTGCGAATTCACCATGGGACTGGATTTTCTTGTGCGCTGCGTGCGCCGGACGCCGGACGCCGGACGCCGTCTGGAGGAACGAGGAAACGCCCACCCGAGCGCGGGCATGCGATTGGAACAGGGGCGAGCGCCGACGGATGCCTCGCATCCCTTCGCCGCGACGCTGCAAGCGCCGAAGAAAGGGCGGGGAAAGCTGTGCGGGCTACCTGTCAGAAGCGCTCGATCGCGTACGGCGACATGTCGATCGGCGTCTTCTCGTTTGCGAGGATGTTTCCAATCAACTCGCCCGTCGTCGCCGACTGCGTGAGACCGAGATGCCCATGTCCGAAGGCGTAGAGCACGCTTGCGTTTTTCGGCGAAGCGCCGATGACAGGGAGCGAATCCGGTGTCGCGGGACGGTGTCCCATCCACTGCGTGGGATTGCTCTCGTCCAGACCAAGCAGGTATTTGCGGGCAAGCCACAGCAACGCGTCGCTGCGCCGGTAGTTGGGCGCCGCTTCGAGACCGGCGAATTCTGCTGCTCCACCGATGCGAAGCCCAATGGCCAGGGGCGTTGCCACGAACTTGTGCTCCGCAAAGATCACTTCGCGATTCAGAAGGCTTGCGCTTGCTGGAAGGGTGGTGTTGTAGCCGCGCTCGCTTTCCAGGAGGGCTCGGTCGCCGATGGTCTTCGCAAGGCGGGCGGACCAGGCGCCGCCTGCCACCACGACCTTGTCACCCACAACGCTTTGGCCTCCTTCGAGATCGACGGCCGGCTTGGAAGCGTTGCCGAGATTCAGGCTCGTTGCACTGCCCGTGACGAACTGGGCGCCCAAGGCCCGAACCCGTTCACGAAGGCCCATGACGATTCGCTGCGGATCGTCGATGTGGGCCCAATCCTCCAGCATCACGCTGTGCTGGAACACGGGTGCCAAGTTGGGCTCAAGCGCTTGCAACTCGGCCGCGTCAACGGATCGCCAGCGTACGCCGAGCGCGCGTTTGAGCCGCCATTCCTCGGCATCGCCGCTAAAGGCCTGGCTCGTCTCGTAGACTGTCAGTGCGCCCCGCTTGTGCAGATCCCCGCCCATGCCCGTGTCTGCCAGCACAGCTTCGAAGTCCCGCAGCGACCGCTTGTTCAGCGCTGCAAGCGCATTCGCGATGCGCAGATAGTTCGCAGGCTCCGCCACTTTGCGCAGCGCCAAGAACCAGGGCAGCAACTTCGGCGCGTGGCTGGCACGCACCGCCAATGGCCCCAGTGGGTCAAGCAGCCAGCGCAACGGCCTGAGGCCCAGACCGGACAGGTTCAGAGGCGCGCATTCACTCACGGCGATCGCGCCAGCGTTGCCATGGGAGGCCCGGTCGCCCTCGAAATCACGATCGACCAAGGTCACCTGAAAACCCCGGCGTTGCGCTGACCAAGCACAACTCAGGCCGACAACGCCGGCGCCCACGATGATCAACTCAGCCATTGCGCGCCGACCTTTCTGTGTACTTGTGTGTTGCCACGACGGCGCTGCGATGGCAGACAGTGCTCGGCCGAGCGTTCACTTGAGCAGGAAACCGTTGTGGAGCGGGTCCCGATCATTGACGAAGATCGTGTTGAGCCCGGTCACCCGCGCCCAACCTTCGACACTCGGACGGATGCCCTCGTAGTCGCCCACCTTCACGCGCTCCAGGGCCACGCCGTTAAAGGTGGTGCCGATGATGCTTTCGTGGACGAATTTGTCGCCAATACCCAATTGACCCTTGGCCACCAACTGAGCCATCCGCGCCGACGTTCCCGTTCCACAAGGAGAGCGGTCGATTGCCTTGTCGCCATAGAACACCGCATTGCGCGCGCAAGCGCCCGCCATGCGCGGCTTGCCCGTCCACATCACATGGGACAGGCCTTGAATCTCCGGCGTCTCCGGGTGAACAAAGCGGTATTTCTCGTTTGCTCTCCGGCGCAGCGCCGGGCTCAGGCGTTGAATGTCCGAGGGCGTGAGTGCTTCCAGGTCGGCATACGCCGGCTGGCTCTCGATAATCGCGTAGAAGTTGCCACCGTAGGCGACATCGAATCGGACGGGTCCCAAGCCGTCCATCTCTACCGACAAATCGCAGGAATGCAGGAAGGAGGGCACGATGGTCAAGCGAACTGAATCGACGTGTTCACCATTGAGGGTGTAGTGCGCAAGCACCAAGCCAGCGGGCGTATCCAGCCGCAGAACACCCGGCTCACGCGGCTGCACCAGGCCATGCTCGATGATGAACGTGACGGTTCCGATCGTTCCATGGCCGCACATCGCCAAGCAGCCGCTCACCTCGATGAACAAAATGGCAACGTCGCAATCCGGCCGTGTTGGCGGGTACAGGATGGTTCCGGACATCCCTTCGTGGCCACGCGGTTCGAACATCAGTGCCGTGCGGATCCAGTCAAAGTTGCGCTCGAAGTGTGCGCGCCGCTCGATCATGGTATTGCCGACGAGTGCGGGCGCACCTCCAGAGACGAGACGTACCGGATTGCCACAGGTGTGGCCATCAATACAGAAGAAGGTGTGGTTCATACTCGGCCTTTCATGGAAGGGGTTCAGTTCAGGACGCGCTGCAGGAACTGGCGCGTACGCTCTTCGCGCGGCTCATTGATCACCTGCTTGGCAGGGCCGACCTCGCACAGGGTTCCCCGATCGAAGAACGCCACGCGATCGCCGCTTTCTCGGGCGAACGCGATGTCGTGCGTGACCACGATCATGGTCATGCCTGTTGCCTTCAAGTTGCGCATCGTGTCGAGCACTTCGCCGACGAGTTCGGGATCAAGCGCAGAGGTCACTTCGTCAAAAAGCATGTAGTCCGGCTTCATCGCCAGCGCGCGGGCAATGGCCAGACGCTGCTGCTGTCCGCCGGAGAGTTTGGCGGGGCGCAGGTCCGCGCGCGCTCCGAGGCCTACGTAGGCTAGATGTTCACGCGCCAACTCCAGTGCCTGGGCACGAGGCATCTTCTTCACGACACGCGGGGCCAGCGCAACGTTCTCCAGTGCCGTCAGATGCGGAAAGGCGTTGTACTGCTGGAATACGATGCCAAGCTTCTGGCGAAGCTTGTTCAGATCAGTGGATTTGCCATGTACGTCTATGCCGTCAACAACGATCTGCCCCCCTTGAATCGGCTCAAGACTATTAATGCATTGCAAGAGGGTTGATTTACCCGAACCGCTCGCACCGATCAAACAGAGCACTTCACCGCGCTCGATGGTGAGGTTGATTCCCCTGATCACCTCGATCGCCCCGAAGGACTTGCGGACAGCCTTGATTTCAATCATGACGAATACTCCGAGCTGAAAAACAGATGAAAAGAGCAAAAGGCACTGGCCAACTCATGCTTCCATCCTCCGTTCCACGGCCAGGCTGTAGTGGGAAATCGGGTAGCAAATGAGGAAGTAAGCGACACCAACGCCGGTAAGCAACAGCAGCGCTTCGTTGGTGCGTGTGATCAGGATTTGAGCGGCACGCAGTAATTCGATGTACCCCACGACGCTGACCAGTGCGGTGTCCTTCGCCAGACCGATCAAAGTGCCGATCCAGCCAGGAAACACCGTGCGCACTGCGAGCGGCATCGATACGAGGCGAAGTTCCTGCCAGTACGACATACCCAGTGAACGCGACGCCTTCTTCAACTCTGGTCGCACCGAGCGCAGTCCCGATCGGACCAGTTCAGACGTCAGCACCGCCATGTAAAGGCTCAAGGTGAGCACGCCAATTTCCAACGGTTCGAGCGCTGAACCGAAGGCCGCGAATGCACTGTTGATCAGGATGAACTGGATAATGAGCGGAATGCTCCGGGTCACGTCCACGTACGGTGCCAGAAGATGACGAGCGGCAGCACTGCTTTCGCGCGCCCAGCCGATGACACCACCCAGTAGCGTGCCGAAGACTCCCGCGAGAACGGTCAGCAGGATCGTCCGCCAGAGTCCCTGCAGCACAAACTGCAGGTCAGACCACTGGAGTTCGGAATATGCAAGCTGAAATTGCATGCTTCTACCCCTGACTCAGAAGGCGCCAAGCCGACAGACGCGCACCCAAAGTGATCAGCTTTGAGATCATGTAATAGATGGCGGCCGCGACGATGAAGAACTCAAAGGTACGGAACGATTCTGATTGCGCTGCCTGCGTCGCCCCGGTCAGTTCACGGACCCCGATGATCGAACCGAGCGACGTATTGAGCAGCGCCCAGTTCAGCTGATTGATGAACGGGAAAAAAACCAACACAAAAACCTGCGGAAAGATCACGTGCAGATAGGTTCGTGGTGTGGACAGGCCCAGCGAGCGGGCCGCAGCCATTTGCGTAGGCGCAACAGAGGCGAGTCCGCCGCGGAAGATTTCTGCCAGGTAGCCCGCGTTGTTAAAGCTGATGGCCACCAGCAACGCGGCGAAGCTTGGAACATCAATTCCGATCGCACCCAGTCCGAAATAAGCCATATAAATCTGGAACAGCGCAGGCGTATTGCGCGACACTTCTACCCACGCGGTAGCGAAGTAGTACGCTGGGCCGGCGCTGCGCCTGCGCATCAGCGCGAGCGGCAATGCAAGGCAAGTCCCGATGAGCATGGACAGCGCAGTAGCCTCAACGGTCAGCACCGCGCCTTCGAGCAAGACAGGCAGTTTGTTCCAGACAACGGACCAGTAGAACGTGTAATAAAACATGGGGTGATCCGTTTTAATCAAGCGGTGAGGAAGTGTCAGTAGTCAACGCCTTCAACGTTCAGCGCAGGGGCCTTGCCGTCGCCGAAGTAAGTCGCGTAAAGTTCCTTGTAGCGACCCGTGCGGACCTGGTTCCAGACAAACACGTTCACCCAGCGCATCAGATCTGTATCTGACTTGCGCACGGCGATGCCCGCCAAGTCGGCTGGCGACGGCGCAGGCCCCTTCGTCACCAGACTGGGAAATTGGCCGCTCTTGATCAGCGCGCCCGCAGTGCCCGCGCTCACGATCACGCCGTCGATCTTCCTCTGTGTCAACGCGAGGTAGGTTTCCGACTCGCTGCCGTAGCCGGTGAACTTGCCTTTCGGGTTCTTCCACTGATCGAAGCGGGCCCGCAATTCCTGCTCCGTGGTGGTTCCGGTGACGCCACCAACCGAGCGGCCCTTCAGATCATCGAATTTTTGGACGCCCGAATCCTTGGTCGTCAGCACGACATTAATGAAACTGACATACGGCTGCGAGAACGCCACCGTCATGGCGCGCTGTGGAGTCACCGAAGTGGAAGCAACTAAAACGTCAATGCGGTTTGACACGAGCGCCGGGATCCGTTCTGCGGACGGCGTTTCGACGATCTGGGCCGTGACGCCCAGCGACTTCGCCATGTCCTTGCAATAGGCGACGTCGTAGCCTTCCGGCTCGTTTTGCGCAGTTCTGAAACCGGCTGGTGGAAAGTCGAGTTGGACGCCGCAGCGCAGCGTCTTGGTAGCCAGGATCTTGTCCAGCGTGGACGAAGATTGCGCCAAGGCCGCGCCTGACGACATGGCGCCCGCGGCGATCGTCACAGCAATGGCTGCGGCCCGCACTTGGAGTGATTTCAGTTTCATGATTTTTCATCCCGTTGCGTTCAATATTCCAGCGACTTGAGGTCAGCCAGGGTCTTTTTGGTGATGGCAATCGTGTGATCGCGTTCCTCACCCACCAAGTTCAGCCGGGGTGGCTTCACGGTTTCTGCTGTCCCGCTGGCGATGTTCTCGGCCAACTTGATGTGCTGTACGAGTTTGACAACGGTGTCCAGGAGGAACAGCGGATCCAGGGCCGCGTAGAGTCGGCGGGCCTTGCCAAAGTCGCCTGCGACAAGGAGTTTCAACAACTCGACTGCTGCCTTTGGCGTGGCATTGGCCATACCCGAAACCCAGCAAGTGACGCCCAGCGCCGCGCTTTCAACAATGAGGTTGTCAACGCCGCAGACGACAGCCAGTCGATCCCCGAAGCGCGAGATCAGGTCAGTGATGCGATGGGTTTCATAGGACTCCTCCTTGATCGCGACGATGGTCTTTTCCTCCAGCAGTTGCGCAATCACGTCGCGAGTGAGATCGACGCCATAGCCGCGCGGGTTGTTGTAGAGAAGAATGGCCAGTCCACTGGCGCGCGCCACCGTTTTGTAGAACTCGACGGTTTCGTAGGTGTCCGACTTGTAGGTCAGGCCGGGGAAAACCATTAGGCCGTCCACGCCCATCTTTTCAGCTTCCTTGGCGAAAGCGACGGCTTTTTCGGTGCTGGTTTCGGCCAACCCGGAGACGATGGGCACGCGACCTCTGACTGCTTCCTTGGCTGTGCGCAGAACGGTCCGCTTTTCTTCGGAGGAGAGTTGAGCGTTCTCGCCCACCATGCCCATCATCACAACGCCGCCGACGCCGGCCTCGATCAGGCGTTCGAGGCCCGCCTTGATGGCATCGACGTCCAGTGTGAAGTCGGCGTTGAGCTTGGTCGTCACGGCGGGGAAGACGCCTTTCCAGTCGATGGGGGTCATCAGCGCTAGTCCTTTCAGGAGCGGGTTGCCGCAGGGTGCGGAGGGGATCCAATTGCAGATTGGATACAATATATTATCGATTGGAGCACGGGCAAATCGCCATTTACATTGGGGTTTTCACTATGTCCCCTGAGCCTGAAGCGCGCGACAAAACCTGACCCAAGTTTGTCACTTCCCCCATTCAACCCCAATAAAATCAGCAACTTGGAGAGATTTCCCGGTGGGTATGGCACTCCATTTCGTAGCTGCCCGCTTGGTGATGAGCCAACGCAAGCGGATGGTGGCTGCACCAACGGGCAGTCGCTGCGGTCGCGCTTGGCCTGGTTCACCGCAGTGGCTCCGCCCTCGAAGGACGCGACGACGTTGCCAGCAACTACAGCGATCTGCGGGCGGTTCCGGCCCAGGTGGTGGTGCGTGCGCAACACCCGTACAGCCCCCCTGACAAGACGGGGACCGCCTTTGAACGATGATCAATCGCCCCTCGGTCACGTCACCGAAACGGGCAGTCACGCTCGCCGAAATACCCACCCAGGTCCATGCTCTCGAATTCCATGGCTGAAATGTGCTATATCCTTGAAACGAACCCGCGTCCAGACGAGCCAACATGCCGATTCAATCTACTGAAACCAAGGTTCTCAAACCGACGTCGTCCCCATCCGCATTTGAGCAAGACGGATCGGCCCGTATCCATATTGACCGCGTTGTGCGAAAAACGGCTGTGGAACTGGTGGTCGGTGAGCTTCGGTCGAAAATCCTCTCAGGGCAAATCGCACCAGGTTCTCCCCTGCGGCAGGAGGCTCTGGCCGAAGAGCTTGGTGTCAGTCGCATTCCATTGCGGGAGGCGATCCGTTTGCTGAGTTCGGAGGGACTGGTCGACCTGTATCCTCACAAGGGCGCATATGTCTCGATGCTGTCGAAGGACGAAGTCAGGGAGTTCTTTGACCTGCGTCTGCGTCTGGAGCCTTGGCTGTTCCATGAATCTGCAATGCGCATCTCCATGGCGGAACTTGACCGGGGCGAGCGGCTGGTTGAGCAGATGGACACTGCTGGTGCGCAGGAATGGGGAACGCTCAACTGGGAACTGCACGAACTGCTATACAGCGCTGCGCGCAGGCCTGCCGCAATGAACGTGATACGCACCTTGCATGAAAAATCGGAGCGTTATTTTCGATTCCAGGTGGTCAACGCGCCCATCCGAGAACAAGCACACGGCGAGCACCTGGCCTTGATTGTGCTGTGTCGTCAGCGCCAGGCAGACAAGGCCCAGAAAGCGTTGGAGCAGCACATTGCCGACGCTGCAGAGCAAATCATCGCCATCGTTGACCGATTGCTCGACGAAGCACCTGTCCGGCACGTGTCAAGATAGTTGTCGCTTTGGCCATGCTGCTGGCAGCGCATCGAGGCTGCGAACGGGCTCGCACACAGGGAATCACTGCGGTGCAGTCACGCCAACTGCTGCGTTGGATAAGACGCTACCGTGCCCTGTTGGATGAGGGGCAAGCGCTCAACCCGCAGCGTGTCAAGGAGCAGGGCAAACGCGGACGGGCCAAGCAGTCGGATGCGTTCAATTTGCTGCGACGCCTGCGCGATCATGAATCAGGTCAGCGAGAACTTGCTTCGCAGCGGCTCTTGGAGAAAGTCAGGCGCATGTTCAGCATTTGTATCGAGGCTCCCAGGACGGCCACGGCACCTGCGCCGCTCGCCAAGATCCAGACCGGCCAGTGCAGAATCAGCAGGAAGCCTCCCACGGCGGCACCGATGGCACTGCCCAGATAGAGCGCGGACTCATTCAGCGCAATCGCCAAGTTGCCATCGCCTTGCGACTCTCGCGCTTTGATCAACTCGTTGTTCTGGGGAACTTGCAGCGCCCAGCCGACAGCGCCCCAAATGGCGATGGGAAGCATCACGAGCCAGGCCCCGCTGGATGCCGCCGCAGGCAGAAGGAGCAGCGCGGCGGCCAGGATGACCATGATGCTTAGCGTCAGTGTCGGTCCTTTGATTCGGTCCACCAAGGGGCCGATCAGGAAGCTTCCAAGGACGCCACCGACGCCCCACGCCCACAGATAGGGCGTCACGGAATGAATGTCGCCATATTCGGGTGCCGCCAGCAAGGGGGCGATGAAGGTGTACATCCCCAGGCTGGCAATCGCTGCAAGCAACGAAACCAGCAAGATGACCATCACATGCCCGTCCGTCAGCAGGGCCAGTTTGCGCTTCAGAGGAACGGATGGCGCTGCGGCTAGCGCGGGCAGCCGCAACGCGAGTCCGAGCCAGGCGATCAGTCCCAAGGCGGCGACCAGCCAGAGTGCCGATGCCCAGCCCAGGCGCTCGGCCAGCAGCAGGCTCAATGGGACACCCAGAACCGTGCCGCTGGCCATCCCCCCCATGATGACGGCGATGGATTTGCCGCGTTGCTCTGGCCGCGAAAGGGCCGTCGATGCCGCGATGCCCGTGGCCAGATACACGCCGGCACCAACGCCAGCAATGGCCCGAAAGGCCAACAGCAGCGTGAAGTTCGTCGTTACCGCACTGGCCGCGTTGGCCAGCACAAAGAGTCCGAGCGCCAACAACAGGCCCCCACGCTGTCGATGGGCGGGCAGCAGCGCGACGACGACGGGTGAACCTACTCCGTAGGCCAGCGTGAACGCGGTAACCAGTTGCGCCGCAATGGCGACGGGCACCGCAAAGGCATGCTCGATCATGGGGATCAGGCCGGCCATGACATAGGACGCCATGCCCAGTGCGAATGAGCCGAGCGCGATCAGGTAGACGGGTGATTGGGACTTTACGGACATGGCGGTATTCCATAGAACAGGGAAGGAACTCAGTTGCACCGGGCGAGTGCGCTCGTTTGCGAAACCCTTTCGGCTTCTGGGACGGCTCTGTACGGATTCTGCTCACATGTTATGGGGATTACAATTTAGCTACTTATGCTGCTACTAGAGGTGATGGAATGAGTCTCATTCGAAACATGGAGCGCACCCGCAGTGACCTGTCCGAGTTTCTTCGGAGCCGCCGAGAGCGGCTGACGCCTGCAGACGTGGGATTGCCCTCATGTAACCGTCGCCGCACGCCTGGTCTGCGACGCGAAGAGGTCGCCGCCCTCGCGGGCGTCGGGTTGACCTGGTACACGTGGCTGGAGCAGGGACGCGGTATCAGCGTATCTGTCGTCTTCCTGGAAAGCCTGTCGCGGGTACTGAAGCTGGACGCGGCTGAACGTCGCTACCTGTTTCTGCTGACCCAGCAGCGCCCGCCCCCGGAACCTGGCAAAACGTGGTGCGTGGTGCCGCAATTGGTACACCGCCTGATGGGCGACCTTGTCCTGCGGCCGGCCTATGTCCTCAACCTGCGATGGGACGTTCTGGCATGGAATGCTGCTGCAGAGCGCGTCTTCCATTTCGATTCCTGCTTGCCGGGGCGGCGCAACCTGTTGTGGTTGCTGTTCACTGATCCCGCCACCCGTGAACTTTTCGACCCATGGGAAGAACAAGCGCTGCAGTTGCTGTCGCGCTTCCGGCAGGATTTCGTCAAGGCGACTCAGGAACCCGACATCTGCGCACTGATCAAGGACCTTGAAAAGGTCGATCCCGATTTCAAGACGTGGTGGCAACAACAGGACATCCATGGACCCCACAGAGACTTTCCCCATCTTCGGATCAAGGGCATCGGCCAAGTGGAGTTCGAGAGCACCATGCTGACGATTGACGAAAACCGCCATCTGCGCCTGATCTACTATGCGGCGTTGAACGACAAGCCTGAAAGCCTGGCGTTTGAGAATTGGCTGGCAGACGGTGTCGGAGAGCCGAAATCAACTCGGTGATATCCCTCGTTGATGCCCAAACGCCCAAGACACCCGACCATCCCGCACCGGCGCGTGTCAGGATAGTTGTCGCCTCATTCAAACAGCCATCGGCTGAATTTTTTTACCCCGCATTCCCGCTTCAGGGTTAGCACGGATCGCGCGCCCGAGTCCTGCACCTATAGTTGCACAATCGGTTGTGTTCTCCGAACGACTCGGGAGCGAAAGCGCTATCTGGCGCACCGATCGGCCCTTCCCACGGGCAGGAACGCCTCTTGAAGAAACCGGATGGAGACAAAAAAATGAAGCACGCATTCAAGCGCAGCGCCCGCCTGCTGGCGTTCACCGTGCTATGGGTGGGCAGCAGCCTGGCAGCGGCCGAGGACGTGTCGGTGGTCGTGAAGATCGGCGGCATTCCATGGTTCAACGCCATGGAGCAAGGGATCCGGAAGGCCGGCAGCGAGCTCGGCGTGCAAGCCGGCATGATCGGGCCGACCGAAGCCGATGCCGCGCAGCAAGTGCGCGCAGTGGAAGACCTGATCGCCCGAAAGAGCAAGGTGATCGCCGTGGTGCCCAACGACGCCAAGGCCCTGGAGCCGGTGTTCAAGCGCGCCAGGGATGCGGGCATCAAGATCATCACGCACGAGTCCCCGGAGCAAAAGGGGGCGGACTGGAACATCGAGCTGACGACGGTCGCCGGCTTCGGTGAGCGGCATATGGAATCGCTGGCCAAGGCCATGGCAGGCCAAGGCAAATACGCCGTGTTCGTGGGATCGCTGACGGTGCCGTTGCACAACGCCTGGGCAGACGCCGCCATCGCCCACCAAAAGAAGAATTTTCCGAAGATGCAGCTGGTCGCCGACCGTTTTGGCGTTGCCGAGAACCTCGACGAGTCGCATCGCACGGCGCAAGACCTGATGCGCGCGCACCCCGACCTCAAGGGTTTCCTGGCCTTCGGCAGCCAAGGCCCCATCGGCGCAGGCCGTGCGGTTCTCGAGGCCGGAAAGACGGACAAGGTCGCCGTCGTGGGCCCGTTCTCCCCGGGCCAGGGCGCCAAGTTGGTCAAGGCCGGCGCCATCCGCGAGGGCTTCATCTGGAATCCGTCGCTCGCCGGCGAGGTCATCGTGCGCGTCGGCAAGCTGCTGATGGATGGCCAGGAGCCGAGCAATGGCATGGAGATCCAGGGCCTGGGCAAGGTGCTTGTCGACAAAGAGCGTCGCAGCATCCTGGGTCAAAAGCTCGAGACCATCAACAAGGAATCCATCGACCGCCTGGTCGGCATGGGCCTGTAAGAGAACCTGGGCTGCTCATTGGCTGACGTGAACCCATCAAACGGCAGCGCGCCCTTCATCTCCATCTCGAACGTGACGATGAAGTTTGGCGGGTCAACGGCGCTGCATGCGCTGGACTGGGAGGTTTTCCCCGCTGAAGTGCACTGCCTGATGGGCGAGAACGGCAGCGGCAAGTCAACCACGATCAAGGTCTTGGCGGGGATTCATCGGCCCGAACCGGGGGCCGTGCTCGAGATCGACGGCAAGCGCCATGCGCGGCTCACGCCGGCCTTGTCGAAGGCGCTCGGAATTCAGGTCATCTACCAGGACCTGGCGCTGTTTCCAAACCTCAGCGTCGCGGAAAACATTGCGCTGGAGGCCGCGCTGGGTTCCTGCGTCCGGCGGATCCGCCCGGCAGAGCAAAGCAAAACGGCGCGCTCGGTGATGCAGGCGCTGGGGGTGACTCTGCCCCTGGAGACGCGGGTCGGTGATCTGCCCATTGCCACGCGCCAATTGGTGGCGATCTGCCGCGGCATGGCCAGCCATGCCCGGCTGCTCATCATGGACGAGCCCACGGCGTCGTTGACGCGCACCGAAGTCAACGCGCTGCTCGCCGTGGTTCGTCGCCTCAAACAGGATGGCGTGGCCGTGGTCTTCGTGAGTCACAAACTGGACGAAGTGATCGAGATCGCCGAGCGCGTCACGGTGCTGCGTGACGGCCGCAAACGGGGCACCTGGCCCGCTCGCGAACTCGACGACCGCAAGCTCGGTGAACTGATGACCGGCTTGCGCATCGAGCACGCCGTGCACGCGCGCCAGTTCCCGGACACGCAGCCCCTGCTGCAGGTGAAGGGACTGAGCCGCAAAGGCGAGTACCGGGACCTGAGTTTCGACGTGAAGCCGGGCGAAATCGTCGGCCTGCTCGGCTTGCTCGGGGCCGGGCGCACGGAACTCGCGCTGACGCTGTTCGGCATGCGCGCGCCAGACGCCGGAGAACTGCTTTTCAACGGCAAGGTCTTGCGTGTGCGCAGCAACGCGCAAGCCATTGCCGCGGGCATCGCCTACGTGCCGGAGGACCGCTTGGGTATTGGCCTGAACATGCGCCAGTCGGTCCAGGACAACATGGTCCTGGCGGTGCTGGGGCGCATGAGCAATCGCTGGGGCTGGTTGCCACCACGGCGCCGCACGGACATGGCCGCCAGTTGGTGCGAGCGCCTGCGGATCAGGATTCCCTCGCTCGATGCACCGGTCCAGCAGTTGTCCGGCGGGAACGCGCAGCGTGTGGTGCTGGCCAAGTGGCTGGCCACGGAGCCCCGGCTGCTGATCCTCGACGCGCCCACCGCGGGGGTGGACATCGGCAACAAGCAGGGCATCTACGAAATCGTGCACGCGCTGGCCCACCGGGGCGTGGCCGTGCTGATGATTTCCGACGAGGTGCCCGAGGTCTTCTTCCACTGTGACCGGGTTCTGCACATGCGTGCCGGGCGACTGGTCGGGCAATTCGTTCCCGGTGTCCATACCGAGTCGGAGATCCGGGAGCGCGTCTATGCATGAGCCGTGCTCCGGCCGTTTGCGCCGAACCGTGAAAACCCCCGATGGCTACCTCAGCGCGCTGCTCGCGGTGCTCATCCTCTTCTTCGGTGCGCTGGCTCCGGGCTTTCTCAGTTCGGGCAACGCGGTCAACCTGCTCGAAGGCTGCTGCGTCACCGCGATCATGGCCATTGGCCTGTTGGTGGTCTTGGTGGTCGGTGGCATCGACATCTCGTTTGCCGCCACAGCGTCCGTGGCGCAATACCTTGCGGGGTATCTGGCGACCCGGGCGCACTGGCCGATGCCCCTGGTGATCGCCGCGAA